>JBFMHE010000006.1 GCA_040752355.1 Nitrospirota bacterium
CATGGCTAATACTTTCGTGATCGCCGCCGTCAAGGTCGTCTTGCCGTGGTCTACATGCCCGATCGTCCCCACATTCACATGCGGCTTTACCCTCTCAAATTTTGCCTTCGCCATATCTCCTCCTTGCTAAAAATCGAAAATAAAAAAATCAAAAACGCACAATGAAGGATTCCATAACGCTTACTGCTGCATCCCACGCTGCTTCAATGCGTCAGAGCCCATGACCGGAATCGAACCGGTGACCTCTTCCTTACCAAGGAAGTGCTCTGCCGACTGAGCTACATGGGCGTCTCACTAAATGCGTTATAGCGTGCAGCGTTGTGCGTTATAGCGCGAGTTGAAAAAAATTCCTTTTGCCATAACGCGATGAACGCTATAACACGATAAACGCCGTAACGTTGTACGGTCTCAAAAGCGGGAAACGGGATTCGAACCCGCGACCCTCAGCTTGGAAGGCTGACGCTCTACCACTGAGCTACTCCCGCAAGAACTGATATTATAAAACAAAAACAGCACTTTATGCCAGGGCACTACTGAGAGCGCCCTGCAGGGGCCGCCCTTCCGCACTGCGAGCGCATGGTGGAGAGGGGAGGATTCGAACCTCCGAAGGCGGAGCCGGCAGATTTACAGTCTGCTCCCTTTGGCCACTCGGGAACCTCTCCGATTCATGCGTACAGCGATATAGCGTTCATCGCGTTATGGCCAAAAGGAACTCCCTCTCCCTCACGCTATACCGGCGCCCGCTGTACCGTTTCTTTGCTAGAACGCGATGAACGCTATCCCGCACAACGCGTCTTATGGAGCCACCGAAGGGATTCGAACCCCCGACCTGATGATTACAAATCAACTGCTCTACCAACTGAGCTACGGTGGCGGTAACTTATTAATATAGGGAAACTATTATAAAAATGTCAACCTGTTTTTTCAATACGGCGCGGCGGGCCGCTCCCTTCTCTCCTGCCCGTTCGGCAGGCCGGCACGGCTTGCGGTGCAGCAGCGCTGCTCGGCAAGAGAATCCGTAGACATCGAGCGGCCATACACGATCGTAGTTATTATTCAATTATAACAACCGACCCGTAATCCAGCAATTAAATTGACTTTTCACCCATTATCTAGTAAGCTAAACAGTTACGGGGCGTAGCGCAGTTTGGCTAGCGCACCTGCCTTGGGAGCAGGGGGTCGGAGGTTCGAATCCTCTCGCCCCGACCAGTCCCGTAATGCGTAACGCGTGACGCGTAATGAGTATATATTTGCCCTTCAGCAAGGGTATTCTTGCCGCAGTCTCCAGCTCGTTACTGATTGCGCATCACGGATTACGAATCTGCGCCTGTAGCTCAGTCGGATAGAGCAACTGCCTTCTAAGCAGTGGGCCAGGGGTTCGAATCCCTTCAGGCGCGTTGGAAAATTGTGCAGCGTACAGCGTTGTGCGCTATGGCGTGCGATGAAGAAAACTGTTTTTCGTCATGACGAGACAAACGCTATAACGGCTTTTGCCATAACGCGATAAACGCTATAACGCTGTACGCATGATGGTGGGCGTAGCTCAATGGCAGAGCACTGGACTGTGGCTCCAGGTGTTGCGGGTTCGAGCCCCGTCGTCCACCCCAAAATTAAATCCGAAATTCTAAATCCTGAAAAGGTGGCAGGAACTCCGGATTCCTGACTCCTGAGCGGTTTAACACTCGGTATTTGGTGCTTCGGATTTGCTGTTACAGATGCGCCTGTAGCTCAGATGGATAGAGCATCAGCCTCCGGAGCTGAGGGTCGGAGGTTCGAATCCTCTCAGGCGCGCTCTTCTTTTCACGATGCGTAATGCGTAATCGGTAAAGCTGCTCTCGCTTGCACACTTCTGGATACTCTTCTAACCGGCCTTTTTCTCGTTACGGATCACGCATTACGGGTTGCGGTCGTTTACACGTTCTCCAGCATGTGCCCCAGCTTCTTCTTCTTCGTCTGCAGGTAGACGATGTTCTTGTCATGCGGCGAGCACTCCACCGGGACCCTCTCGACCACTTTCAGTCCGTACCCCTCGAGCCCTATGATCTTCTTCGGGTTGTTCGTCAGCAGCCGCATCTTCCGGATGCCGAGGTCCACGAGGATCTGGGCGCCGATGCCGTAGTCCCTGAGGTCGGGCTTGAAGCCGAGCTTGAGGTTTGCCTCGACCGTATCGAGTCCCTTGTCCTGGAGCTCGTACGCCCTGAGCTTGTTGGCGAGGCCGATGCCCCTGCCCTCCTGGCGCATATAGAGGATCACGCCCTTTCCCTCGTGCTTCATGACCTCCATCGCCTTGTGGAGCTGGTCGCCGCAGTCGCAGCGCTTCGAGCCGAAGACGTCGCCGGTCAGGCACTCGGAGTGGACCCTCACCAGCACCTTGTCCTCCGGAGAAATATCTCCCTTTACGAGGGCTATATGCACGTTGGCGTCGAAATCGTTCGCATAGGCGACCGCCTTGAACTCGCCGCCGTACTTCGTAGGCATCTGGACCTCAGCCACCCGCCGGACAAACCGTTCCGTCCGCATCCGGTACTGGATGAGGTCCTTGACCGTAATGATCTTCATCGTGTGCTTCTTCGCAAACTCCATCAGCTGGGGCACCCGCGCCATGGTGCCGTCGTCGTTCATGATCTCGCAGATCACTCCCGCCGGGGTGAGCCCGGCGAGCCGCGCGAGGTCGACGGACCCCTCGGTCTGTCCGGCGCGCTGCAGAACCCCTCCGGGCTTCGCGCGCAGCGGGAAGACATGGCCCGGTCGCGCTATATCCTCGGCGCCCGACTTCGGGTTGATGGCAGTCAGGATCGTTATCGCCCTGTCCTGGGCGGAGATGCCGGTGGTGACGCCTTTCTTGGCCTCTATCGAGACGGTGAAGGCGGTGCCGAACGATGAGGTGTTGTCATCGGTCATCATGGGAAGCTTCAGCTCCTCGACACGCTGCGGCGTCAGGGACAGGCAGATGAGACCCCTGCCGTACTTTGCCATGAAATTGATCGCTTCGGGCGTCACCTTTTCCGCCGCCATGCAGAGGTCCCCCTCGTTCTCCCGGTCCTCGTCATCGACGAGAATGACCATCCTGCCTTTGGCGATATCGTCCAAGGCCTCTTCTATGGTATTGAATCTATGCTTCTCCATGTACGACCTCCTGGGCGCTCTCTGATCACTCTGCGCACGGTGCGGGCCATACCGCACGGTAATGCACTCCTCAGTATAGCAAAATCAGGCAGTTCCTTTCCATTTCACCGCACGTCCCTGTCGAGCAATTCTGATATAATAGTTGAAATTTCCGGTCGTCGTGCAGAAGCGCGAGACCGCGGGACCCGTAGGCCATGAGCCATAAGGAGGAAGCCCCGATGAGACCGGGCCGTGCAGGGGAGCAGCCGCTCCGGCGGGCAGCGCGATGAGGAACCGCCGGGCAGTTACCGGCATTGCCCTCGGCATAACAGTGCTCATGGTCATCCTGAGCATCCTCAAGCCGGCTCCGCTCGAGCTCCTCGAAAACAAGCTCCTCGATGCACGCTTCAGGCTGCGCCCCTCCCTTGTCCACAGCGATGCCGTCGTCATTGCCGCCATCGATGAAAAGAGCATCGCCAGGCTCGGCAGATGGCCGTGGGACCGAGCTCTACTGGCCCGGCTCGTACGGCAGCTCGACTGGTCGGGGGCTGCGGTCATCGTATCCGATGTCCTTCTGAGCGAGCCGGAGCAGAACGACCCCCTGCTCGCAGAGGCGATGAGTGAGGCGGGGAATGTACTGCTCCCTGTCGCGTTCGACTTTCACCGGGATTCGCCCTCCCCTGCAGGGGAACGCCTCGCCTCCTCGTCGATCTCCGTTGCCGGCCGGGAGCTCTTCGCTGCATCCTCCCCGATTTCCGCAAAGGGGGTCCTCATGCCGGTTCGCGAGCTGAGCGGGGAGGCTGCGGGGCTGGGGCACATCACCATAGTGCCGGACGATGACGGCGCCGTACGGTGGGAGCTCATGGCTGTCGAATATAACGGGGGACTCTATCCTTCAATCGACCTGTCGGCCGCAGCCTTCTACCTCGGCATCCCTCCGGAGCGTATCGTTGTCGAGGCGACAAAAGGGGTTCGCCTCGGGGACCGTTACATCCCGACCGATAGATGGGGCCGTACGCTTATCAACTACCATGCCCCGGCGCAGACGTTCCGCCGCATCTCGATAGTCGACATCCTGGACGGCGCCTCCGACCCGAAGCTCTTCCAGGACAGGATCGTCCTCATCGGCGCTACGGACGCAGTGGGTATTCATGACCTGAGGGCCACGCCTCTCGCCCCTGCCGCTCCCGGCGTCGAAAAGCATGCGAGCGTCATCGCCTCGATCATCGAGAACAAGTTCCTGCGGCAGACCTCTCTTCACCTTGATGCGGCGCTCATCCTTTTGAGCGGGCTGCTCCTCGCCCTTCTGCTCCCCCGTTTCCGGGCTGCGGCTGCAGCAGGCGCCGCTGCAGGGCTGCTCGCCGCCCTCCTCGCTTTTACCTACTATCTGTTCGCTTATAAAGGGCTCTGGACTCCCGTCGCCTATCCCTCGCTGAATGTGCTGCTCATATTCATAGGGGTCATTACCGGGAACTACGCCGCAGAGGAAAGGAGCGCCCGCAGGATACGCGCCCTCTTCTCGAGCTACGTGGCCGAGCGTGTCGTCGATGAGCTGATCAAGCATCCCGAAGCAGCCCGGGTGGGAGGGGAGCGGCGCGAAGTGACGGTGCTGTTTGCCGATCTGCGCGGCTTCACCGGCTTTGCCGAAAAGCGTCCGCCCGAGGAGGTGGTCGCGCTGCTCAACGAGCATTTCGGCGTGTTGACGAACGTCGTGCTCAAATGGGAGGGAACCCTCGACAAATTCGTCGGCGACGCCCTGCTCGCCTTCTGGGGGGCGCCCCTGCAGCAGCCGGACCATGCGGAGCGCGCCCTCCGGTGCGCCCTCGAGATGGCCGCAGCGCTCGAAGCGCTCAGGGAGAAGTGGAGAGCGGAAGGGAAGCCGCCGCTCGCCTGCGGCATCGGCATGAATACCGGAGAGGTGGTGGTAGGGAACATCGGCGCTGCAGAGAGGAAAATGGAGTATACGGTCATCGGAGACCATGTGAATCTCGCCTCGCGGGTGGAGTCATTGACCGGGAAGTATACTGCGCAGATCATCATTACCGAATTCACCCTGGCCAAGGTAAGGAGAGCTCTCGATGAGCAGCGTATCGCGCAGGTGACGGTCAAGGGCCTCGACCGGGTCATCGTAAAAGGCAGGGAACAGCCGGTAACCATTTACGAGGTCATTCATCACGAGCACGGGACGCCCTCACGGGTGATCGAATACGGGCAGGAGTTTACCGGCGCCCTGAGTGTATAGGAGAAGACGGACATGAAGATCAGAGTTCTCGGCTGCTCGGGAGCGGAGCTCCCGGGCCATAACCTCTCGGGCTTCCTGCTGGACGGTACGATCCTCTTTGATGCAGGCAGCGCCGCCGCCGCGCTCGACAGGAGGGGACAGTCGAAGATCGGGCATATCTTCATCACCCATGCGCACCTCGACCATATCAGGGGCATCCCGTTCCTCGCGGATAACATCACCATCGAAAGGAGGAGGCAGCAGGTCGCTGTCATCAGCATCCCCCCTGTTCTGCGGACCATAAGAAAGAATCTCCTCAATAACGCCTTGTGGCCCGATTTTTCGACCATCCCGGATCACGAGAGCGCGGTGCTGAGATACCTCCCTCTCACGGAGGGGCAGGCGGTCGCTGCCGGGGACTTCTCGATCACGCCGTACCGGGTACACCACTCGGTTCCGGCTGTCGGCTATCTCGTCGAGGACCGCGGGAAACGGCGCTTCTTTTACACCGGCGATACCGGCCCCACCCCTGCAACATGGAAGAAGCTCGGCGACCGTCCGCTGCACGGCCTGATTATCGAGGTCTCTTTCCCGAACCGGATGAGCGAGCTGGCGGTCACGACAGGCCACCTCTCCCCGCTCCTCCTCAAAGAGGAGCTCGGAAGGCTGCCGCACCTGCCCGAAACGATCTATATCACCCACCTGAAACCGCAGCTTGCAGGGACCATAAAGAAAGAGCTGGACAAGCTCAACCTGAGAAATCTCAGGCTGTTGAGAGAGGGGGAGACAATTACGTTATAGCGTTTATAGCGTACAGCGTTATAGCGTAAAAGACGATGCCTGCAACGCGACAGACGCTATAACGCGATGAACGCTGTACGCGATGAACGCGACAAACGCTGAACGCTATGAACGCTATAGACGCGATGAACGCGATGAACGCTAAATGAAGCCTGATCGTTTGAGCGCCGACATGAGCGAGGCATCCTTGCCGGTGTCGATCTGGAGGAACTTCGCCACGTACTTGGCGAGGATATCGGGCTCGAGGTTGACCGTTTCCCCGGTGCTCTTGATCCCGATGGTGGTCATCGATGCGGTATGGGGGATGATAACGACGGTGAAGGCGTCCTTCAGGACATCGACGACCGTCAGGCTGATCCCGTCAATGGCGACCGAGCCCTTTCCCACGAGATACCGCACAACATTCTCCGGCGCCTCGATCTCGACCCTCACCGCATTGCCGAGGGGAGTCTTCGAGCGGACCCGGCCTATGCCGTCGACATGGCCGGTAACAAAATGGCCGCCC
Source organism: Nitrospirota bacterium (assembly GCA_040752355.1). Taxonomy (NCBI): domain Bacteria; kingdom Pseudomonadati; phylum Nitrospirota; species Nitrospirota bacterium. Next base: position 6,633 of record JBFMHE010000006.1, read on the forward strand.
AGTTTCGAATCGGGTTTGAGCGAAGGCTCGAGGTTGACGCGGTCTCCCCTCTTCAGGACGCCGAGGTTGGTGCTTTTGAGCGTCTCGTACGAGACATCGAAGGAGAGCACCTCCCTGTCGATGGTCACCACGGTGAGACAGACGCCGTTGATCGCGATGCTGTCGCCGATCGCGGCATCCTTCACCACCTCGCGGCCCCGTATCGACAGCCGGGCGCTGTCGTCCCTCCGGTCGAGGGCGACCACCTCTCCGAGCTCTATGATCAATCCGGTAAACATAAATACCGTTGTGCGTTTATCGCGTTCATCGCGTTGTGCGTTTATCGCGTTGCAGACATCGTCTTTTGCGCTATAAACGCTATAAACGCTATAAACGCTATAAACGCTAATGAACGAGCTGCCCGATCCGTCCGAACCGGGGGAAGCTCTTTATCTTATCCCAGGACCAGTAAATGATGAACGCCTTGCCCTTGAGCAGCTTCGTATCCACATAACCCCAGTACCGGCTGTCGTAGCTCTGGTCCCGGTTGTCTCCCATCACGAAGATCCTGCCCTTCGGCACGAGGTAGGGGCCGAAATTGTCCCGGGGCTCCATGCCGCCCATGCGCACCGAGGCATCGGTGTACTGCACGTAGGGCTCGACAACGCGCTTCCCGTTGACAAAAACCGCTTTGTTGCGCGCTTCGACGACGTCCCCCTCGACACCGACAACCCTTTTTATGAAATCCTTGCTGGGGTCTTCGGGATACTTGAAGACCACGATATCGCCCCGTTCGGGCTTTGCGAGGACCAGCACGCGGTTATCGGTGAACGGGATCGTGGTGCCGTAAATGAACTTGTTCACCAGGATGTGATCGCCGATCAGCAGCGTCGGTATCATGGAGCCCGACGGTATCTTGAAGGCCTGCACGACATAGGCCCTGATGATCAGCGCAAGAATGAGCGCCGTACCGATCGCCTTCGTATATTCCCAAAGTTTTTTCTGGTTCATTCCTCTCCTCACAGCGTTCATCGCGTTGTGCGTTTATCGCGTTGCAGACATCGTCTTTTGCGCTATAAACGCTATAACGCGATGAACGCTATAGCGCGATGAACGCGATGAACGCTGTACGCTATAACGGTAGTTACTCCTGCACCTTCAGCACCGAGAGGAAGGCCTCCTGGGGGATCTCGATCCTCCCGATCTGCTTCATCCGCTTCTTCCCCTCTTTCTGCTTTTCGAGGAGCTTCCTCTTCCTCGTGATGTCGCCGCCGTAGCACTTGGCGAGGACGTTCTTCCGCATCGCCTTGACGCTCTCCCGCGCGATGATCTTGCCGCCTATGGCAGCCTGAATGGCAATCTCGAAGAGCTGCCGGGGAATGACCTCGCGAAGCCGTTCCGCGATCTGCCTGCCTTTATAATACGCCCGGTCGGCATGCACGATCAACGAGAGGGCGTCGACCGGCTCGCCGTTGATCAGCAGGTCGAGCTTGACGAGCTTCGACTCCCGGTAGCCGATGAACTCGTAATCCATCGAGGCGTACCCCCGCGAGACGGACTTGAGCTTATCGTAGAAATCCCAGAGGATCTCGTTGAGCGGTATCTCGTAGGCGACCATGATGCGGTCCCTGCTGATGAACGAAAACTCCTTCTGCACCCCGCGTTTGTCCTGGCAGAGCTCGAGGATCTGGCCGACATAGGTCTGCGGCACGAAGACGGTCACTTTCACGTAGGGCTCTTCGATGGTCTCGAACCGGTCGGGAAGGCTGCTGGGGTTATCGACGGAGAGCACGCTGCCGTCCGCGGTCGTCACCCGGTAGACGACCGTCGGCGCGGTCGTGATCAGCGAGAGGCCGAACTCCCGCTCGAGCCGCTCCTTGATGATCTCCATGTGCAGGAGCCCCAGGAAGCCGCACCGGAACCCGAACCCCAGGGCGGACGATGTCTCGGGCTCGTAGCTGAAGGAGGCGTCGTTCAGCCGCAGCTTTTCGAGCGCGCCCTTCAGGTCCTCGTACTGGTGCGTCTCGACCGGATAGAGCCCGGAAAAGACCATCGGCTTTATTTCCTTGTACCCGGCCAGCGGCTTATCCGCGGGCCTGTTCGCATCGGTGATCGTATCGCCGATCTTCGTATCCCCCACGGTCTTTATGCCGGCAATGATATAGCCGACCTCGCCTGCGGTGAGCTCCGCCGCTTCCGTCATCTTCGGCGTAAAGACCCCCACCTTGGTGATCTCATACTCCTTGCCCGCTGCCATCAGGCGCATCTTCATGCCGGGGCGCACGACCCCTTCAAATATCCTCACCAGCACGACCACCCCCTGATAGTTGTCGAACCATGAATCGAAGATGAGCGCCTTGAGCGGCGCTTCGTCGCTCCCCCGGGGCGGAGGGACCTTCTTGACGATCGCCTCGAGGATCTCCCTGGTGCCGATGCCCTCCTTCGCGCTGGCGAGCACCGCCTCCGAGCAGTCGATGCCGATCGCCTCTTCGATCTGCTCCTTCACCCGCTCCGGCTCGGCGCCCGGCAGGTCTATCTTGTTGATGACCGGGATGATTTCGTGGTTGTGCTCGACCGCGAGATAGGTGTTGGCGAGGGTCTGCGCCTCGACCCCCTGGGTTGCATCGACGACGAGGAGGCTCCCTTCGCAGGACGCGAGGCTCCGCGAGACCTCGTACGAGAAGTCCACATGGCCCGGCGTATCGATGAGGTTCAGGATGTACGGGGTCCCGTCCTCGGCCGTGTAGGAGAGCCGCACCGCATGGGCCTTGATCGTGATCCCCCGCTCCCGCTCCAGGTCCATTGAATCGAGCACCTGGGCCATCATCTCGCGGGAGCTCAGGGCCCCCGTATACTCGAGGAGCCGGTCGGCCAGGGTCGACTTCCCGTGGTCGATATGGGCGATTATGGAAAAATTCCTTATGTTCTTCGACATACCGTGTTTCCTCTTCCGTCACTCACCGCACTGCAGAAAGCCGGCGCGCCGCGGCCGGCAGCAGCCGGACCCTGCCACGCTGCCAAGACCTGCCGGAACCTGCCAAAGCCTGGAATGGATAGGATAACGGCAGAGGCAGGGAAGAAGCAAGGCACCGCCGGCTGCGGCTGGCGGCAGACGCTCACCGGTCGCTCTTGCACGCCTCGAAAGCGAGATGTGATGCGCCGATCATGCCGGCATCGTCGCTCTGGGAGGAGGGGATGATTTTTACTCTGCTGTACAGCTCCTTGAAGGCCCGTCGGGAGGCCTCCTGGACCGCGGCTTCGCCGTAGATGTTCCAGGCGCCGGTGAGCCCGCCGGTGAGGATGATCGCATCGGGGCTCAGGAGGTTGATCATATTCGCGATGCCGATGCCGAGGCTCTTTCCCGCATCCCTGAGGACCGTCCGGGCAAGGACGTCGCCGTCGAGCGCCGCCTTGTAAACATCCTCGGCCTTTATCTTATAAAAATTACCGTTATGATAGTCCTTCAGGAGACTGCTCTTGCCCTTTTCTATTTCGGCGATGGCGTGGTTGATCACCGCCGTGGCCGACGCATAGAGCTCGAGACAGCCCACGTTGCCGCAGGGACACTGCTGCCCCCCGGCGCTGATGCTCATGTGGCCTACCTCCGCGGCGACCGGCAGGAGCTTGTCCTGGATAACGATGCCGCCGCCGATCCCGGTGCCGAGCGTCAGCACGACGAAGCTTCTGAAGTCCTTTCCCGCTCCGACGAGCTTTTCGCCATAGGCTGCGGCATTCGCGTCGTTCTCGATGACGACACAGGTCTTGTACCATTTCCTGATTTCAGCCGCGATAGGGATATTGTCGAGCTTCTGGATGTTGGGGGAGCGCAGCACCACGCCGTTCTCCCGGTCCACGACCCCTGCAACCGCAACACCGATACCGCACACCTCCCTCGCATGCGGCACATAGACCGACTCTAAGAGCTTGTGCACCACCGCAACGGGATCTTTCCCCGTCGCCGCTTTCGCCTTTTCGACGACCTCGCCGTTGAGGGTGATGAGGGCTGCCCTGATATTGGTACCGCCAATATCGATACCTGCAACATATTTTTTTGCCATGGATTCTCTCTTGCCGGCGCTGCAAAGACATCTGGGGTTTCAATGAATTGTCCCGAGAGGGAGTTCCTTTTAAAAAACAATATTTATATTACCATATTTACGGTTGCTGCGCAATTTGCCGGCTCCCTCGAAAAGACCTTTCACGCTCACCTGGCTGGCAGTGCCGGGGGGGAGTGCCGGTTTTGAGGGGAATTATTCTTCGTTTACTCCAGAGCAGAGGGTGTTGAACTCGATCCTCGTAAATGCACCCGCAACGGTGGTTCGCCCCAAAGGCTCCGCCTTTATGGGCTGCACCAGAGCCAGGAATTCCCCTCAAAACCGGCACTCCCCCCCGGCACTCCACACCCAATCCATCCCGCCCGGCGTCCCGCCGCGTCCGGATAGTCTGTTATAATTAACGATGAACCTTTATCTGATAGACGGGAGCTCCTATTTCTACCGCGCCTACCACGCCATCAAGCGGCTGAGCACCTCCAAAGGGTTCCCGACCAACGCCATTTACGGCTTCACCAGCATGATCCTGAAGATCATCAGGGACAAGAAGCCGGACGGCCTGGCGATCGTCTTCGACTCTCCCCTTCCCACCGAACGCCACCGGCTCTATGAGCAGTACAAGGCCCACCGGCCCGAGATGCCCGACGATCTCGCGCTCCAGATCCCGCCGATCAAGGAGATCATCACGGCCTTCCGCATCCCCTCGATCGAGGCCCCCGGCTGCGAAGCGGACGACCTCATCGGCGCCGCGGCCAAAAAGGCGGCACGACAGGGAGCGAAGGTCTTTATCGTGAGCGGCGACAAGGACATGATGCAGCTCGTGGACAAGGCGATCGTGATGTATGATCCCATGAAAGACCTGCTCATCGACGAGGCTGCGGTGAAGGAGCGGTTCGGCATGGAGCCGGAGAGGATAGTCGAGGTCATGGCCCTGACCGGCGATGCCGTGGATAACATACCGGGCGTGAAAGGCATAGGCGAAAAGACCGCGAAGGACCTCCTCGCCGAAGCGGGAGGACTCGAGGAGCTCCTCGCCCATCCCGAGAGGATAAAGAACGAACGCCACCGGAAGATGATCATGGAGAATATCGATACCATCCGGTTGAGCAAGACCCTCGCGACGATAGATATTCGCCTCCCGGTCGAGATCGATCCCGGCGACCTGGTGCTTGCCGAGCCCGACTGGCCGGCGCTCCTCCGCTACTTTACGGAGTTCGAGCTCAAGAGCTTCATGAAGCTCGTCCCTGCCCGGGGATATGCGCAGCGGGGGAGTTACATCACCCTGACCCGCAGGGAGCAGCTCTGCGAGTTCCTGGGCCTGGGGAGCAGGGGATGAAGCAGCACTCGCTCTTCGGGGCCGATGCCCCCCAGGAACACAACGTAAAGGGACCCGAACGCTGCAGCCAGGATAGCGCCCCCGTCTCCGGCTCCCCGGTTCGCCTCCTCTCCTTCGATATCGAGTCGACAGGCCGGGACCCTCTCGCCGACATTCCCGTGGGCATCGCGCTCTGCAAGGAACCGGGCGTCGCCTACTACGTGCCCCTGCGCCACACCTCGGGGCCCAATATCGAGGGCGCCCTCTCCCTGCTGAAAGATATCCTCGAGGACCCCGCTGTCCCGAAGGTCGGTCACAACCTGAAATATGACATCCTGATACTCCGCCGCGAAGGGATAAAGGTCAGGGGCTTTCTCTACGACACCATGGTGGCATCGTACCTGCTGAACCCCAACAAACCGGGCCACAGCCTCGAAGAGGTTTCGGTCGAGCATCTCATGCACAAGAAGAGGGCCTTTACCGAGGTGCTGGGAAAGCGCGAATCCTTTGCCGAGGTGCCGCTCGACGAGGCCACACACTATGCCGCAGAGGATGCGGAGCTCGCGATGGAGCTCAAGGAGATACTTTTCCCCGCGCTCGAGAAGCAGGGGCTCGGACGGCTCTACGACGAGATCGAGATGCCGCTCATCCCCGTGCTCGCCGATATGGAAGAGGCGGGAGTCAAGATCGACCGCGAGCGGCTCGAGGCATTGTCCGGAGAGCTCGACCGGCAGCTGGAGGCGCTCCAGGCGAAGATATTCGCGCTTGCGGGGTCATCCTTCAATATCAACTCCCCGCGCCAGCTCTGCAAGGTGCTCTTCGACGACCTCGGCCTCAAACCGACGCGGCGGACGAAGACAGGATACTCCACGAGTGTCGATGTCCTCGAGGAGCTGGCAAAGGTCCACGAGCTCCCCGGCGAGATCCTCAACTACCGCACGCTCTACAAATTGAAGACGACCTATGCCGATACCCTCCCGACCCTCATCAACGAGCGGACCGGACGGGTCCACACCTCCTTCAACCAGACCGTCACCGCCACCGGACGGCTCAGCAGCAGCGACCCCAACCTCCAGAACATACCGGTCCGCGGTGAGTGGGGAGCCCGGATCAGGGAAGCCTTCATTGCCGAAAAAGGCCATATGCTCATCTCGGCGGACTATTCGCAGATCGAGCTGCGGGTCCTCGCCCACATGAGCGGAGACGAAGGGCTGATCAGCGCCTTCAGGGAGGATATCGACATTCACGCGAGGACCGCGGCAGAGCTCTTCGGGGTTCCGCTCGATGCGGTCTCCGCCGAGATGCGGCGCATAGCCAAAACGGTGAACTTCGGCATCGTCTACGGCATCAGCGCCTTCGGCCTGTCGGAGTCGCTCGGCATCCCGCCGAAGCAGGCGGGCAGCTATATCGACCACTACTTCGACAAGCACCCCGGCGTCCGGCGGTTCATCGAGCAGACGATCGCGGCCGCCCGGCAGCAGGGATATGTCACGACCCTGCTGGGAAGGATGAGGCCGGTCCCTGAAATCACCAGCGCCAATGCGGCGATACGGCAGCAGGCGGAGCGGCTCGCGACCAACACCCCTGTCCAGGGCACCGCGGCAGACCTCATCAAGAAGGCGATGATTACCATCGCGCACCTGCTCCGGGAACGGCAGCTCGCGACCCGCATGATCCTCCAGATCCACGACGAGCTGCTCTTCGAGGTCCCTGAAGAAGAGATTACGGCAGCGCGGGAGCTGATACGGGAGGCAATGGAGCACGCCCTCCCTCTCTCCGTCCCCCTGAAGGTCGATATCGGCTGGGGTACGAATTGGGCTGAAGCGCACTAAAAGCACGGAGCGAAATGAGCGAGCGGGCCGGGCCATATTTCCCTTGACAAAGCGTTCTTCGCCCGTTTATTGTGTATACCTGCTTCTTTGCGCTACTTCTTCAAAAGAAAGGAGGGAAATATATGACAAAGGCAGAACTGATCGACAAGATCGCCTCGAACACCGGCCTCTCGAAGAGCGGAGCGGCCAAGGCGCTCGATTCGACGCTGGATGCAGTCAAAGCCGCTCTCAAAAGGGGGCAGAAGGTGACGCTCGTGGGGTTCGGCACCTTCTCGATAAGCAAGAGAAAGGCACGGAAGGGACGTAACCCGAGGACAGGAGCCGAGATCAAGATTCCCGCAGCAAAGATTCCGAAGTTCACCGCAGGCAAAACACTCAAAGACGCAGTAAAATAATAGTTCTTTATCCCCTGCTTATTGAAAGAGGCGGCTGTCGTGCCGCCTCTTTCTCTTTACTCCGCCATGCCCCCTGCTGCCGCTGCTCCCGTGCCCGTGCGCGCCCGGGCGAAGCGGGATATAATGTAAGAAACCATGTGTGAAAAGGAGGAGACCATGCTCGCGGAATTCAGCATCATTCCCATCGGCGCGGGAAGCAGCATCGGGGACCAGCTCGCCGCAGTGCTCAGGATCGTCGATGAAAGCGGTATTCCCTACAGGGTCAATCCCATGGGCACCGTTCTCGAAGGAGAGTGGGACGATATCATGCGCTTGATAAAGAAATGCCACGACGAAGTCATGAAGCGGGAGGAACGGGCCTATATCAGCATCACCATCGACGACCGCAAGAACAAGCCCGACCGGATCGCCGAGAAGATCGCCTCGATCGAGCGGCGCCTCAGGAAGACATTGAGCAAATAGCGATCCGGGGCGCGCAGGCGGTCGCAGCGGTCCGCCCCGCTGATCCGTACTCATCACACCCTGCGAGAGCGGTTGAGGAGACGACCCTCAAGAGAGGGCCGTCTCTCTTCGCTACTTCATGGAGAAGAATCCCTTCTTCGGCTTCGGCTCCTCTCTGGTTACCCTCTCCGGAACCGGCTTCGGAGCAGGCTCGGGTTTCCGGTCCGCTGGCATGCGGGTGATGCGGCCCTCCACCTTCGCTCCCTTCTGGATCGAGAGGTCCTCCCTGAAGAAGAGCTCTCCCGTGCCCTGGGCGCCGGCGCCGACCTCTATCTCGTTGCTCTCGAGGGTGCCACTGAATTCGCCGTTGATATGGATCTTCTCTCTCGCCTGGATCTTTCCGCCGTGGAACTTCCCGGTGATCTTCACGTATCCTCCGGCAACGATATCGCCCCCGCTCATGTCGCCTTCGATCTCGACGCTGCCGCCTTTGGTCCTGATGTTTCCTTTGCAGGTGCCCTTGATGAAGATATTCGAGTTCTCCTCGCTCGTGATATCGCCTTCGACGTCACCGGTGATCTCGAGGTCCTGGGTGATGATGAGATTGCCGGTAAGCTTGCTTCCTTTATTGATAGCGTTTATCCCCCGCAGGACGGGTTTGATCGTGCTCTCCGGGGCCACCCTCCCGTTGTCATGCGCCTCGATGCCTTCTCTCTCGGCTCCCTCGGCTTTCAGTACCGGCAGGACCGGTTCGAGCTCATCCACAGGCACGGGCCGTTCCATGAATCCTGCGATCGAAACGGGCTTCGGGGAAGTCTCCTTCGAATTCTCTGCTACTGCTGCTTTGCTGTTCATATCTCTTCAACTCCTTTCTCCCGGACTGCCCGGGAACGACAATAGCTCTGCCCGGATAACGGCGAGCGCTTGTCAGGGGAAAGCAAGGGCCATACCACTTTATAAATTCCGCAAAATCAGGTATCCCCCCGCGGCAGTGAAGAGAGGAACATACACTTTGCCGGTTCCGGAGTGTAGGGAGAGTACTACATACGTCGAGGGCCTCTCCGGGAATACGCTGCTCTGCCGCTACGATGCCTTCACCGTCGAATCGATAAACTCCCTGAGCCCTGAAGGCTCGCTCAACGGTTCGTAGCAGGTATCCCCGAGGCAGGGAATGATGCGCTGACGGTCTTCGGCATAGACGATCGCCGTATACGGTCTGAAGAGTGACCGCGCCGCATCGGCGAGAGGGCTTTCGGGCGATGCCTCGATGGTCAGCGTCAGCAGCGAAAAGTATGCATCGAGGCTGCAGAAGTAGTACCCTCCATGGGCGCCGAGGTCCCGTGCCCGTACGGCAAACGCCGATAACGCTTCCTCCGCGCGTTGGCGATACAGCGCTCTCCCGGTGAGGACGGAGAGCTTGAGCAGCTGCATGACCGCCGCCGCATTGGGCGATGGGTGAGGGATATCCTCGATGCCCTTGAGCCGGATGCCGAGCACCTCTGTCTCGGCGTCGAAGAACCCTCCCTCCGAACCATCCCAGAACTTGGCGAGGCACTGCTCCATGAGGCGCTCGGCCTCATCGCGGCAGGCTGCCGAGCCGGTGGCTTCATAGGCGGCGATGAGCGCCTCGACGATATAGACATAATCATCGAGCAGCGCCTCCACTCCTGCCGTATGGAGGAGCCTCTCCTCCTGCCTGTTCAGGCGGAGTATGCGGTCGAGGCTCTTGAGCGCAAAAGCCCGCGCACCATCATGCCCGAGCATCCGGGAGGCGCTGAGAAAGGAGGTTATGAACATGCCGTTGAGCGAGGTGTAGAGGGTCTCATCGATAAAGGGGGCGGTCCTCCTGTCTCTCTCGTTGAGCAGCTTCGCCTTGCCGCGCGCGATCAGCTCCTTCACCGCCTCCTCGCTCTTCCCCATCTCCCGCGCTATAGCGCTTTCATCGCGAGCAGCGAAGAGCACCCGCTTCGAGGGGTCGTGGTGCATGCTCCCCCGCTCGTGCAGCAGATGTCGGGAGAGCACGTCGTATTCGTCTTTGCCGAGAACCGCCCTGAACTCCTCGTCGGTCCAGGTGAAATAGCCCCCCTCGTCATCAGGGGTGACATCCGCGTCCTGGCTCGCATAGAACCCTCCTTCGGGGTCAGAGAGCACGCTCATGGCGAAGGTGATGATCCCTTCGGCAACCTGCCGGTAGTAGGGGGCGCCGAAGAGTCCATAAGCGTCGGCGTACACTCTCAGGAGCCATGCATTATCGTCCGCCATCTTCTCGAAATGCGGCACGACCCAGGCTTCGTCGACCGAATAGCGGTGGAACCCTCCCTTGAGCTGGTCGTGGAACCCGCCCTTCGCCATGGCGTCGAGGGTCTTCCTGACGGCGAGAGCGCTGCCCTCGTCACGGTCGAAGAAGTGCCGGTTCAGGAGGAAGGTCATCGCTCCATGCAGCGGGAACTTCGGCGCCGTGCCGAAGCCGCCGTTCCGGGGATCGAACGCCGACATGACCGCGCCGACGGCCCCGTCCCTGAGCTCGACCGTTATCGGTCCCCGGGGCAGGCCCTCGGGCTTGAGGAAGTCCATAAGCTGCGCCGTGTACCGTGCAACCTCTTCCCGGTTTTTCCGGTAGAGCTCCACGACCGCCCTCAGGACCCTCTTGAACCCGGGCCTTCCGTAGCTGTCTTCGGGAGGAAAGTAGGTGCCGCCGAAGAAGGGTCTCTTGTCGGGGGTGAGAAAGACGCTGAGGGGCCAGCCTCCGCCCGAGCCCATCGCCGCCACCGCCTGCTGGTAGCGCCGGTCGATGTCGGGACGCTCGTCGCGGTCGAGCTTGATGCAGATGAAATGGTCGTTGAGGAGCCGTACGACCTCGTCATCGAAGAAGCACTCCTTGGCCATCACATGGCACCAGTGGCACCACACGGCGCCGGAGCTCAGGAATACCGGCCTGTCCTCGCCCCGCGCCCGCTCGAACGCCTCTTCCGACCAGGGATACCACTCGATCTTCTGGTCAGCGGCGTGCCTGAGGTACGGGGATCTCTCCCGGGCGAGCTTGTTCATAATCCTCACAATGAAAAAATAGCTATCAGCTATCAGCCGGCAACAAAGGATACAAGCAGTCTGCAAAACATCTTAGTTGTTACTGAATGCTGAAAGCTGACCGCTGAAAGCTTCTTTGTTTTCACTGATAGCTGATTGCTTGCTTCGTCCTCACACGGTCGGCTCGTAGCGCTGTATCGGGAAGCCGAGCCGCTTCATCTGGTCGAGCGCCCACTCGTCCTCGACCCGCTCATCCTCGGCCACATATCCCTTGGTCCGGGCATACTCCCGCAGGAACACATAGGCGAGCTGCTTCTCCGCGGTATCGAACTGGAGCATCAGGTTCGCCCTGTTGTCGACCACCTGCCAGCGGACATCGAGCGCGGTGATGAGATCGTGAAGCCTCCCGTCGTCGACCGCCTCCTGGACGACCATGACGAGCTGGCCGTCGGGCCCGGCGGTAAGCTTCATGAACTGGGCCGGCTCGTCGAGGGACTCCCCGTGCTGTTCCGCCCATGCAGCCAGACGCGGCACATACCGGATATCGGCCACGCAATACTCGCCGCCGATCCTTTGCAGCAGCTCATCATAGTCCCGTACGCTGATCATGACTCCCTCCGTACGTGGTGAGATAGGGGTTAGGCTGCCCGGGAGAGCTTTGCCATCATGCTCCTGAGATGGTCGATGTGCTTCGTCTCCTGCTCCATCATGCTCCTGAAGACGACCCGTGCATTGGTATCCGCAGCGCTCCTCGAGAGCTTCCAGTAGAGATTGTAGGCCTTGCCCTCGATCTCGAGCGCCAGGGCGACCGCTCCCATGTCGTCGGTAATGGTATAGCGCTCGATACTCGATTCGAGATCCTTTACCGGGATTCCCGCCTCGGTGAGAGGAGCAGGGCTCTTTCTGCTGAACTCCTCGAACCCCTGCACATCCCGGTCTTCCGTCATCGACCGGTAGAGGTACCCGATATACTCCATGTGCCGGTCCTCCCATTCCGCAAGCTCCTTGAACGCCTGCTTCGCCTCGGCAGCCGACACCTTCTGCGCAGCCTGCGCATAAAACTCCCGAGTCCCCTTCTCCATGAAATAGGCGTCCATGAGCGCCTGGAGCACGTCCTCTTTCCCTGTCGCCATTACCCGGCTCTCCCTTCGTCGAATAAAGGATGGTTGTTCATCGCTGCTGCACAGGGCGCGCTACTTGGTCAGGATATAGTCGCCGGCCTTGTTCTTCGCGTGGCAGCCGATACAGCTCTCCACCTTTCCCGAAGCCTGCACCGTGCCGTCCGGAGCATATTTAGCCCAGAACCAGTTCCCGGCAGACGGGTTGTAGCCTTTCACCTTGTACATCACGGTGAGGGCGGCGAGCTCTTTGTCGGACTTGTAGTTCTCCTTCACGATGATCGCATCGTTGGCCATGCCCTTCTTCTTGCCGATCGATCTGAGCGCAGGCTCATTGACATAGGTGGTGAGCAGAACGCCGTGGGGCTCCGTCCCCTTGTAGAGCTTCCCTTTGCCGGGCCACATATCCCACTGGGTGTAGGGATCGGTCTTCGTTATGTAATCGTAGAGCGCCTTGGCGTTGGGCCCCGGCATGACCTTCTGCGTTTCCGAAGGGATCTGCTCATGCACCGCATAAGAGCCGGAACCTGCTGCAAGGAGAGCAAAGAGACAGAGAGCTGCTACCGCTGTTTTCATAACCCATACCTCCTGAATAGTGGTTTACGAGCAACCATAACTGCTACTTAACTCCTACCAAACAGGCAAGTGGTTGTCAAGGCTGCGGATTGCGGCACCCCTCAGCTGCCAAGAACGTACGTCCACACCTGCGCAAAGACCTCAGTAGGTCGAAGGATCTTCGGGAGGGAGCTCCGCCTCGTCGAACGGCAGAACCCCGAGCTGCACCATAACGGATTCGAAATCGCTGAGGAGGCCGGAATAGTCATACCCCGGGAGCTCCTCGTGCAACGCTTTTTCGACGAGCGCATCGAAGGACGCGTAGTCGAACTTGCCGTCGAGCACGTCCGAGCGGGTCAGGAGAGAATAAAGCGTCTTCTCGTCATCCAGTCGTTCCCCCTCCTCTACGCGAAGGCTCTTCCGCCGCTCAGGTCCGAGCACATACCAGTGCATGGCGCTCCCCAGGGCATCATACAGGGTCACGATCCCTGCAGCGATCTTGCCCTGCCGCAACCGTCGCCTGCCGCCGCGGATATGCAGCTTCGCCTGCTGCAGCGCCGCTGCTTCGGGCCCGAGGGCGTCGGCATCCATCAACCCCGCATGCGGCACCGCATTCCCTCGCCTTCCGGAACGGCAGCAGGTCTCATTCCGGCCAGGTCTCCCCGGGATCGAACCCCTGCTGCGCCCGGCGTATACGCTTCGCCAGCTCCCTGATCGCATCGGCCAGGGGCATTCCTTCGGCAACCAATTCGCTCACGAGCTCCGCCTTCGAGAGACTGCTGATAATCTCCTCCGCAGGGCGGCTGTCGATGCAGACGTTGGCCCCGGTCTCGAGCTGTTGTGTTATGCACCGCTCTATCTGGTCGGGGGTATACTTCTTCGCCAGTTCTTTGATCTCCTTTACATCCACGACGCTATCCTATGGAACGCTATGCCACTCCTGCGAGGGCAGGCGTCTGCTGCAGCCGCGCTTCTGCCGCCGCCCAGTTGATGTTCTTGAAGAAGGCAGCGATATAATCGGCTCTCTTCAACCCGTAATCGATCATGAAGGCATGCTCGAAGACATCCATTATCAGTATGAGGTTGCATGAGGAAGGATGCCCGGTATCGTGCTCATTGATCCAGAAGTTCATGAGCTTGCCGGTGCGCGAATCCTGATAGAGGGCTGTCCAGCCGATGCCCCTCATCGCTCCCGCAGCCTTGAAATCCTTTTCCCAGGACTCATAGCTTCCGAAGTCCTCGGCCATCCGTGCAGCGAGCTTGCCGTTCTTGTCGATACTCCCGTTGCCGCCGAGATTTTCGAAATAAAACTCGTGGAGCCGCACCCCGTTGAACTCCCATCCGAGCCTCCGCTTCATTTCAGCGTACTCGGGAGTCGACTCCTTCCCGTCCTTGAGCAGCGCCGCCAGGGAATCCAGGAGCTTGTTGGTATTGGTCACATATCCCTGATAGAGCGTAAAGTGGTTCTTCAGGAGCGTCTCGCTGAATCCCTCCATGCCGATCAGCTTGCTGTAATCATTTGCCGTGTACGCCATAATGCAGTCCTCCTTGAGATGATGAATGCTGGATTCTGATTGAATTCTATTATCTTTTCCATTCGATAGCAACCCCTCCGCATTCCCTTGCGGATGCCGGGCCCCGCGGTAAATTACCTAAATGCTACCAGATTGGGCATAAATGTCAAATAGCGGAGAGTCCGACGTTTGGAGCTCGCTGCGGGGCATCCCGATCCGAACGTTCCCGGTCCTTTTTTCTGCTATAATCTCCTTAACAACACCTGCCGTGGCTTCTCGATACTCTCCGGGGACACCATGAAAAGACCTGAAAAAAAAGCGCCGCTCAAGGCAGTCCTGTTCGACTTCGGCGGGGTCCTGGCAGAAGAGGGCTTCAGGGGCGGGCTCAAAGCGGTCGCCCTCAAGGACAATCGTGATCCCGAGCGCTTTTTCGAGCAGGCCCGGGAGCTTATCTACGAGATCGGCTATGTCACCGGACAGACCGACGAGGCGAGCTACTGGAGCGCGCTGCGGGAAGAGACGGGCATCACCTGGAGCGACGGCGAGCTCAGGGAGGAGATTCTCAAGCGCTTCGTGCTCCGCCGGCGCATGCTCCGGCATGTCGAGCGACTCAGATACCACGGCATCGTCGTAGCCCTTCTGAGCGACCAGACGAACTGGCTCGACGAGCTGAACCGGAGGGACCCCTTCTATCACTACTTCGACCACCTCTTCAACTCCTTCACGCTGCACAAAAGCAAGCGGGATCCCTCGATCTTTATGGATGCGGCCGCACGCATCGGGTTCAGGCCCGGGGAGATGCTCTTCGTCGATGACGACAAAGGAAACACCGGGAGGGCCACTGAGCGGGGATACAGGGTCATCCATTTCCAGGGCATCGATGATTTCGAAGCGAAGATAAGCGCTTTCGTCTGAGCCCCGGCTTTTGCGGGCTTCCGCATTGTCTGCTACAATTGCCTTATGGATATTCCGAAAAGAGTTCTCGGCAGGACAGGCGTTGCGGTCACCGTCCTGGGGCTCGGCGGAGAGGGAGTGCTCAGGACCTACGGCTATGAAGAGGACGCTTACCGGCTCATCAACACGGCGATCGACCTCGGCATCACGTACTGCGAATCGGCGCGGGCCTACTCCGGCAGCGAATCCTATTACGGCCTGGCCCTGAAAGAGCGCAGGGCAGAGGTATTCCTCACGAGCAAGTCCCACGCCAGGGATAAAAAAGGCGCCCTCGCGCACCTTGCCGAGACCCTGCGCGCCATGAAGACGGACCACCTCGACCTCTGGCAGGTGCACGATGTGAGGACCGCCGATGATATCGAGGAGCTCTTCGGTCCCGACGGGGCCGTCGAGGCCTTCGCCGAGGCGAAGGCGAAAGGTCTCGTCCGCTTCGTCGGCGTGACCGGCCATCACGATCCCGCCGTCATCTCCCGGTGCATCGGGATGTTCGACTTCGATACGGTGCTGCTGCCGGTCAATCCCGCGGAACCGTCGCACAACAGTTTCATCCGGACCGCGCTGCCGCTCGCACAAGAGAAGGACATGGGGGTTATCGGCATGAAGGTCTATTTCCGCGGGCTCGCAGAGCAGCTGCCGTGGTTCAGCTCGATGGAGCCGTTCCTGCGCTTCGCGCTCTCCCAGGGGATCACCACAGCGGTCATCGGGTGCGACAGCGTTGCACAGCTCGAGGAGAATGTCGCCTTTGCGAAGTCCTTCCGTCCCCTTTCCGACCGCGAGCTGCAGGAGCTCATCGACGAGACCGCTCCCTTTGCCCGGCAGCTGCTGTATTACAAACCGTAAAACGCTGCACCCTGTTCGACCGGCACACAGGGGGGCCGCGCGCTGTCCGTAATCCCTGAGAGCACCCGTGAAAGCGAGGGAGTCATGAGAGAAGAGAAACTGTACGACTGTCTGATTATCGGCGCCGGACCCGGCGGGCTCCAGGCTGCCATTTACCTGGGACGATGCAATTTCGAAGTCCTCCTCATCGACAGGACGGGAGGCAGGACATGGCATGCGAAACATATCGAGAACTACTTCGGCCACCGGCTCGTCACCGGGGAGGAGCTCATTACGACCGGCATCGAGCAGGCGAAGCAGTTCGGGACCCGTGTCGAGCGGGGACAGGTGATCGGCATCCGGAAGCGCGATACCTTCGAAGTGGACACCCACACCGATACCTGCCGCGCCCGCTTCGTCATCGTCTCGTCCGGCGTCTATGACATCCTTCCGCCGCTCGAGAACCTCTACACCTTTTTCGGCGACTCGTTCCACACCTGCATCGATTGCGACGGGTACCGCACCACCGGAAAAAAGATCGTCGTCATGGGAGACGGCATCGAGGCGGTCAATCATGCATTCGCCATGAAAGAGATGTACACCGGCGATATCACCGTCGTGGTCGATGCCGACAGCATACCACCCGAATACGAGGAGGAGCTGAGCGACGAGGGCATTCCGCTCGTTAAAGGGGAGCCGGTAAAATTGCTCGGCGGCGAACACCTCGAGGCCGTGGAACTGAGCAGCGGAGAGCGCATTCCCTGCGAGGCGGTCATGTCGACCTACGGCTATCGCCGCAATGACGACTTCCTTTCAGGGCTCGAGCTCAAGAAGAACCAGCGGGGATACTATGTTACCAGCCGGGACTACGAGTCATCCCTGAGCGGCCTCTACATCGTCGGCCCGCTCAACACCGGCCACGACCAGGTCGTCATCGCTGCAGGAGAAGGCGCCGTCGCCGCCCTCGACATCAAGCGCGCCGTCCTCGAACAGCGCAAAATGGCGTTCTTCACGGAATAAAGGCAAGTGAGAAGTGGGAACTGAGAAGTAGGAAGTGAAAACAGGAGCCAGAATAAAAAACTCCCTTAAGCTCCCCCCCGTCTTCTTACTTCTTACTTCTTACTTGTCTGTCCTTACTTGTCTTTATCCCTTCATCTCGTTTACTATTCTCTTCAGCCATGGCTGAAGAGAATAGCTACGACTGCATCATTGTGGGCGCAGGGCCCGGCGGGCTCCAGGCCGCGATTTACCTGGGACGGTTCAGCAAGGAGGTGCTGCTCATCGACCGCGGCGGCGGGAGGACCTGGCATGCCCGCCACATAGAGAACTTCCTGACCCAGAAGGTCATCACCGGCAAGGAGATTATCGAGCGGGGCATAGAGCAGGCCCGCAGCTTCGGCGTCACGGTCATGAAAGGGCTCGTGACCGCGATAGAGAAAAAGGGCGGCCTCTTCGAGGTGAGCGCAGGGGAGGCGGTCTACCGCGCCCCGTTCGTCATCGTCTCGTCAGGCGCCCAGGACAATCTCCCCTCGATCGAAAACCTCTTCACCTTCTTCGGCACGAGCATCTACACCTGCGTCGATTGCGACGGCTACCGGACCAGGGGCAAGAAACTGGTCATCATCGGCAACTCGATCAAGTCGGCGGACCTCGCCCTCGCCATGAAGAGAATGTATACCGACGACATCACACTCGTCCTCTATACCGACAAGCTCCCCGACGATTACAAAGAGGAGTTGAAAGAGGAGCGCATCCGCCTCGTCATCAGCAGGCCTGTTCGCGTTATCGGCGAGAAGGTGCTGGAAGGGGTAGAGCTCCAGGACGGAACGACTGTCGCCTGCGAGGCGATCATGTCCCACTTCGGGTTCAAGCTGAATGACGCCTTTCTCTCCGGGCTCGACCTCAAAAAAGATGCGCAGGGGTTCAAATATGTCGTGAGCGCTGCCTACGAGTCGTCCCTGAGCGGCCTCTACATCGTCGGCCCGCTCAACACCGGGAACGACCAGGTCGTCATCGCCGCAGGAGAAGGCGCCGTCGCCGCGATCGATATCAACAAGCGCCTCCTCCAGATGTAGCACTTGCATAAAAACCTTAGCGCCCCCTCTCCCCGCTCGTTACGCTCTAACGGTACAGGCTGATCAGGGCCCTGAGCTCTTCCGCATCGACCGCCTCGCTGAAGAGGTATCCCTGCATACCGTCACAGCCGCTCTCGAGGAGGGCCGCGAGCTGCTCCTCTGTCTCGACCCCTTCGGCGACCACCTTCAGCTTCAGGCTGTGCGCCATGGCGACAATCGCTCCCACGACGGCCTGATCGCCGCTATCGCCGGGAAGCCCCCTCACCAGAGACCTGTCTATCTTGATCGTATGGACCGGGAGCCGCTTCAAGCAGCTCACTGAAGACAGGCCGGTCCCGAAGTCATCGATCGAGAGGCGCACCCCTGCGGCGGTCAGCTCTTCCAGAGCAGGCATCGCTGCGCCGCAATCCTCCATGACCGTGCCCTCGGCAACCTCGAGCGCGAGCCACCGCGGCTCGAGCCCGGTCTCCTGGAGCGTCCGGAAGACCACCTCGGCGAGATTGGCCTGCAGGAACTGGCGCGCCGAGAGGTTGACGGTAATCGTGAGCGGCGGATATCCCGCCTCGTCCCACGACCTTCTCTCTGCGCAGGCGGTGCGCAGCACCCACTCATCCATCGTGACGATGAAGCCCGTCTCCTCGGCGAGGGGGATGAACCGGAACGGGTCGATCAGGCCGAGCTCGGGATGCTTCCAGCGCACCAGGGCCTCGACCCCGATAAGCTGCCGGGTATCGATGCTCACCTGCGGCAGGTAGTGGACGCTCAACTCTCCCCGCTTCAGCGTCTGGCGCAGGCTGTTCTCGAGGATCATCCGTTCCAGCGTGGCCACGTTCATGACGGGGTTGTAGAACTGGTAGTTGTTCCGCCCCTGCTCCTTGGCGTGGTACATGGCGATATCGGCGTTCTTGAGGAGGGTCTCGGCGTACTCCCCGTCGTCGGGATACATGCTGATGCCGATGCTCGGCGTCACATGGAGCTCCTGCCCGCCGAGGATAAAAAACTTCTCGAAGGCGGCCAGCACTTTCGTTGCGATCTTCGCGGCGTCTTCCGCCTGCGCGACCTGGGGGAGCAGGATCGTAAACTCGTCGCCGCCGATACGGCCTATCGTATCGGACTCGCGGATGCAGGGCCTCAACCGCGCCGCGACCTCTTTCAGCAGCCGGTCGCCGGCATCGTGCCCGAGGGTATCGTTGATGCTCTTGAACCGGTCGATATCCATGAACATCACCGCCAGCCTCGTCCGGTCGCGGTGCGCCTGGAGGATGGCGCGGTCGAGGTGGTCCATCAAGAGCATCCGGTTCGGCAGGCCGGTGAGCAGATCGTGATACGCCTGGTACCTGATCGCCTCTTCGGCCCGCTTGTTCTCGGTAATGTCCGTGGCAACGGCGATGGCGCTCAGGATCAGGCTGTCGGTGGGGACCGGCGCTATATGCACCCGGTACCACCGCAACTCGCCGTTCGGGTCCGCTCCCTCGATTTCGTACTCCCGGGAATTTCCGGTATCGAATACGGCGGCGAGCGCAGCGCGCGCCAGATGGCGGGAGTGCGCCGGGACCCAGTCGAAGAAGCAGCTGCCGATCACCTCGCTCATCTCGCAGCCGGAGGCCGTCCTGTTCATGTAGATGATCGTCCCGTTGCGGTCGAGCTGCATGATGTACCCGGGTGCGTTCCGGGTTATGATCGTGAGCCGGGCCTCGCTCGCCCGGAGCGCCTCCTCGGTGCGCTTCCGCTCCGTGATATCGGCGATCATGCCCACGAGGCCGATGACCTCCCCTCCCTCGTCGCGCAGCGGCGCTGTCCAGAGGCAGACATCGATAAGGGTCCCGTTTTTCCTGAGACGGCGCAGCTCGACCCCGGAGTGTGAGATTCCCCTGAACTGCTGCCGTATGCTCTCCAGGTAGTGGGCCCGCTGGTCTTCGGGAATGATAGGGAGCGGACGGCCGAGCACCTCCTGCCCGCTCCAGCCGAAGAGCTGCTCCGCAGCAGGGCTCCACATCAGCACATCGCCGTTACGGTCGAGGACGATGATCGCCAGAGGCGAGGCCTGGGCCAGTGCCCGCAGCGTATCGCCGGCGCGGTACCGCGCTGCTTCGGAAGACGCCTGAGCAATGCTCCTCGCCCGGTGAAGCTCCTCCTCGGCCCGGGCGAGCCTGCAGCGGAGCTCCTCCGTAGCGGCAACAAGTTCGCACTTCTTTTTTCTGCGCGGATCCATATCCCCCCACACCACGCGGTGGATGCGTCGTACTCCTGTTGAGGCTTGCTCGTGTCTTTAAGGCTCGGGAACTGCTGAAGCGGCGGAAAGCATGTAAATAGTTTCTAATATTACCCTTAACGCGCATCTTTTTTCCACTATCGGGGCAGCGGTACCCGGTACGCTGGCAACGCCCGAAATATCTGATACAATTTGAGTAGGTCAAAAGCGCTGTACGACACATCTCTTGCATCGTGGGCAGGCCATGCAGAAGAACATTCGCGAGCATCCGGACAGCACCGGCTCCTGCGGCGTCGGCTTCATCTGTACTCTCGCAGGGACCAAAAGCCATGATATCGTCCTCCGGGGGACCGAAGCCGTAAAGAACCTTACTCATCGGGGCGCCGTCGGCGCGGACGGGAAGACCGGCGACGGCGCCGGGGTCCTCATCCAGATACCGCAGGAGCTCTTCCGCGGGGAGGTAGCCCGAAAGGGCTACTCCCTGGCGGACGCGGCAACGCTCGCCGTGGGAACGTTCTTCCTCTCCGATGATGCAGAGCCGTCCATAGAGGAAGTATTCAGGAGGCGGACGTTCACGGTCATCGGCTGGCGGGACGTTCCCACCGACAGGAATGCCCTCGGCGCATCGGCGCTCCGCACCATGCCGCGGATACGGCACCTCCTCCTCGATACTGTGCAGATCCCGGCGCCGCGCCGCGAGAGCCGGCTGTACCTCGCGCGAAAAGAGATCGAGCGGACCCTCGCCTCTTCAGTGTATGTCGCCTCGCTCTCCACGAAGACGATCGTCTACAAGGGGCTGCTGGCGGCAACGCATCTCGCCGAATTCTATCCCGACCTGCGCGACCCCTCTGTCGGGTCGGCCTTCTGCATGTTCCACCAGCGCTTCTCGACCAACACCCTCCCCGACTGGTCGATCGCGCAGCCCTTCAGGGTCATCGCCCACAACGGCGAGATCAACACCATTCAGGGCAACAGGAACCGGATGGTCACCTTCGAGCATATGGTGCGGCACGAGCTCTTCGGCGGCGAGCCGCTGCACCCCCTCGTCTCGCGGGAAGAGAGCGACTCCGCCTCGCTCGACAGGATCGTGGAGCTGCTGGTGCTCTCGGGGTTCCCGCCGGCCCACGCGCTCCTCATGTGCATCCCGCCCGCCTGGGAGCACGCACCCTTCAGCGACGAGGTGAAGGCCTTTCTCGAATACCAGTCGCTGCTCATGAAGCCCTGGGACGGCCCTGCTGCCGTAACCTTCACCGACGGCGTCACGATCGGCGCCCACCTCGACCGCAACGGCCTGAGGCCCCTCCGTTACCTGGTGACCGATGACGGGCTCATGGTGATGGGGTCCGAGACGGGCATGGTGGACCTCGGCAAGCGGACTGTCGTGGAGAGGGGCCGCCTGGGTCCCGGCGATATCGTCACCGTCGATACCGCACGGGGCGTACTGAAGCATACCGACGAGATACTCGGGGAGCTGGCAGCGCAGAGGCCCTACCGGGAGTGGCTCGACCGCTTTTTCCTCAAGCTCGGGGAGACACGCATTCCCGTTCCGCGGCATGACCACGACCTCATCCGCAAACAGAAGGCCTTCGGGTACACGGCCGAAGAGCTCCGGACCTCCCTGAAGACGATGGCGGAGACAGGCAGGGAGATGACCTACTCCATGGGAGACGATACGCCCCTCCCTCCCCTGTCCGCACGCCCGCAGCTCCTCTTCAGGTACTTCAAGCAGAAGTTCTCGCAGGTCACGAATCCTCCCATCGACTATATCCGGGAGCGGGAGGTGATGTCGCTCTCCATGAACCTCGGCCGGAAACGGAGCTTCCTCGCCGAGATGCCGGAGCACGCCCGCCGGATCCACCTGGACTCTCCGCTCCTGCTCGAGAGCACCATGCGGGAGATCGAGCGGCAGCCCTCTATCACCTTCCAGCGGATACTGACGACCTTTCCCTGCTCGGAGCCGACGCCCTTTCTCCCCCACTCGGTAGCAGCGCTCCAGCAGCAGGTGCTCCAGGCGGTACAGGGCGGGGTCGAGCTCCTCATCCTCTCGGACATCGATATCTCCCGGCGCCACGCGGCGATCCCGGTCCTGCTCGCTGTCTCGGCCTCCTTCAAGGCCCTGCAGCGGGAGCGCCTCGCCGACCGGGTCAGCATCATCGCCGAGACCGGGGAGGCGCGGGATATACACCATATCGCCTGCCTCATCGGCTACGGCGCTTCCGCGGTCTATCCCTATCTCGCATTCGAGACGGTCCATGACGAGTGCCGGAGAGGAGCGGTCGCCGTCCCCTACGAGGACGCGGCGCGCAACTACAAGCGGGCTATCGATGAAGGACTGCTCAAGGTGATCGCGCGCATGGGCATTTCGACCCTCAATTCCTATCGCGGCGCACAGCTCTTCGATGCCGTATGCCTGAACAGGGACTTCGTCGACGAGTTCTTCACCGGCACCCCGGTCGTGATCGAGGCGGACGGCATCGCTGCGCTCGAAGAGTCGCTCCTCGATCGGCACAACAGCGGCTACGAGGAGCCGCACCCCGTGCTCGAGTACGGCGGCGAGCTGCACTACCGGAAAGGGGGGGAACTGCATGCGTGGTCTGCTCCCCTGGTAGCCGCGATCAATAAGTTCATCAAGACTCCTTCCGATGCCGCCTATCGCGAACTCTCCCGGGCGGCCGGGGAGCAGCCTCTCTTTCTGCGCCATCTCCTCGGCTATAAGGAAGGGCGTCCCCTCCCGGTCGGCGAGGCAGAGGCGGAAGAGGCGGTCCTCAGGAGGTTCTTCTCCGGGGCCATGTCCATCGGCGCGCTCTCTCCCGAGGCGCACGAGACGATCGCCGAGGCCTGCAACCGCCTCGGCATCAGGAGCAACAGCGGCGAGGGGGGAGAAGACCCCCGGCGGTACGGGGGGCCGAAGAACAGCGCGATCAAGCAGGTCGCCTCCGGGAGATTCGGGGTCACGCCGGCCTATCTCGCATCCGCTGACGAGATCGAGATCAAGATAGCCCAGGGAGCGAAGCCCGGCGAAGGCGGCCATCTCCCCGGCTCCAAGGTGAGCGGTTACATCGCCCTGCTGCGCCACTGCACGCCGGGCATACCGCTCATCTCGCCGCCGCCGCACCACGATATCTACTCTATCGAAGACCTCGCCCAGCTCATCAACGACCTCAAGGAGGCGAATCCCGAAGCGAAAGTCTGCGTGAAGCTCGTGGCGCAGACAGGGGTCGGCACCGTCGCTGCAGGCGTGGCAAAGGCCTATGCCGATATCGTCCAGATCAGCGGCGGCGAGGGCGGCACCGGCGCCTCCCCGCTCGGGTCGATACGGCACGCGGGAGGGCCCTGGGAGACAGGGCTCCTCGAAGCGCACCGCGTGCTGATGGAGAACGGCCTCCGGGAACGGGTGGTGCTCCGGGTAGACGGCGGGCTCAGGACAGGCAGGGACGTCATCATCGCGGCGCTCCTCGGCGCAGAGGAGTTCGGGTTCGGCACCGCGACGATGATCGCCGCCGGGTGCGTCATGGCGCGGCAGTGCCACCTTAACACCTGTCCCACCGGCATCGCCACCCAGGACGAAAAGCTCCGCGGCAGGTTCAGGGGCACGGTTGAAGGAGTAATGACCTACTTCAGGGCCGTCGCCCGGGAGACGCGGGAGCTGCTCGCCCGTATGGGCCGCCGGTCGCTCGAGGAGATAATCGGGCGGACCGACCTGCTCGCGCCGGAGCCGCACCAGCTCCATCCCGCTGCACGGAGGTTCGGCCTCGGCACGCTCCTGGCAGGAGAGGACAGCGGCCTCCGGCGTGCAGGGCCCGCCGGACGCAACGACAACCCTGCGAATGCCGCCACGCTGAACACCCGGCTCGTCGAGGAGCTGTCTCCCTTCATCGAAAATGGCCGGCAGATCCGGCGGGAGTACCCGATACGCAATGTCGACCGCAGCGTTCCGGCGCGGCTCAGCCATGTCATCGCCAGACGTTACGGGGACGAGGGGCTTCCTCCCGATACGCTCCAGCTCACCTTCAGGGGCACGGCGGGCCAGAGCTTCGGCGCCTTCAACCACCGCGGCGTGTCCCTGACGCTCATCGGCGAGGCCAATGACTACGTCGGGAAGGGGATGTTCGGGGGACGGATCGTCATGAGATTCCCCGAAGACGGCGGCGGCGCCCCCGAGCCGCACCGGCAGGTGATCGCGGGGAATACCGTACTCTACGGCGCTACCGGCGGAGAGTTGTATGCCGCAGGCAGGGCGGGCGAACGCTTTGCGGTCCGGAACAGCGGGGCGACCGCCGTTGCCGAGGGCGTCGGCCACCACCTCTGCGAGTATATGACGAGGGGTACAGTCGTGGTACTCGGCGCGACCGGAGGCAACATAGGCGCCGGCATGACCGGCGGCGTGCTCTATCTCTGGGATGAAGACCGCACTGCCGCAGCGAAGCTCAATACCGATTATGTTACCGCCGCCGCGCTCACCGATGAGGAGCGTGGCGAGGTCGTGGCCCTCCTCCGCGCTCACTACCGGTACACGGCGAGCCCGAAGGCGTGCGAATTGCTGGCCGAATCCGGAGAAAAGGCAGCGCACTTCATAAAGGTGGTGCCCGTGCATGTCCGGGCAGCGAGCGCCGCCTATGCGGCCGCCCTCAGGGCATGACCTTCACGGCATGAAAGGACCGTTCTTGATGAATAGCGACACCGTACGGTCGAGGCTCATACCGCTCAAGGTTGCGCTCGTCTATGCGCTGATCGGCGTCACCTGGATCCTCTTTTCCGATATGCTGCTCGCCTCGATCGCCACCGATCCTGCGGAGCTGAGCCGCCTGCAGACGTATAAAGGCTGGTTCTATATCATGGCTACGTCGCTGGTGCTTTATGCGCTCGTCAACCGCTATGTCCTCAGGATCCGCCGGTCGGAGGAGGAGCTGGGGGAGGCAAACCAGACCCTCTACTCGCTCATTCAGGCCTCGCCTGTCGCCATCATCGCCCTCGACCCCGAAGGGAACGTGACGCTCTGGAACCCGGCCGCCGAGCGCATCTTCGGCTGGAGCGCGGAGGAGACGATCGGCCGCCCGAGCCCGATCGTCCCGGAGCACCTGCGCGAGGAATACCACTCCCTGCGGAGCCGCGCCCTGGGGGGAGAGGTCGTGTCCGGCGTGGAGCTCCAGCGCCGCAGGAAGGACGGCACGCTCATCGACGTCAGCCTCTCGACCGCTCCGCTGTTCACTCCCGAACACGCGATAGCCGGCACCATGGTGCTCATCTCGGATATCACCACGCGCAAGCGGGCCGAGGCAGCCCTCCGCGAGAGCGAAGAGCGGTACCGTATCGTCGTCGAGACCGCCTGGGACGCCATCATCACCATCGACGAAGAGAGCACGATCCTCTTCGCCAATCCCGCAGTCGAAAAGATATTCGGCTGCCGCCCGGAGGAACTGCTCGGGCAGCCGGTCACCGTCCTGATGCCCCAACGGATGCGGCAGCTCCATCTCGAGGCGATCAGGCAGCATATACGCACCGGCGAGCGGCACATGCCGTGGGGCGGCATAGAGCTGCCGGGACTCCACAAGAGCGGCCGGGAGATCCCGCTCGAAATCTCCTACGGAGAGTTCAAAAAAGAAGGCCGCCTTATCTTCGTCGGCTTCCTCCGCGATATTACCGAACGGAAGACCGCCGAGGAGTCATTGCGGAGATCGGAGAGAAAATACCGGGCCCTTTTCGAGGAGTCGAAAGACGTCGTCTCCATCAGCACGCCGGAGGGGAGGCTGATCGACATCAATCCCGCCGGTGTCGAGCTCTTCGGGTACGCGTCGCGGGAGGAGCTCCTCGGCGTGGATATGGCGCGTGACCTCTATTTCCGGCCGGAGGAGCGCGAACGGCTGAAAAAAGAGATGGCAGAGCGGGGATTCGTCAGAGACTTCGAGATAGAGATGAGGAGGAAGAACGGAGACCGGCTGACCGTGCTCGTGACCGCCACCACGGTACGCGATGAAACGGGAGCGGTCATCGCGTACCGCGGGTTCATGCGGGACATCACGAACCAGAAGAAGCTCGAGCAGCAGCTCATTCAAGCCCAGAAGATGGAAGCGGTCGGCAAGCTCGCCGGCGGCGTCGCCCACGACTTCAACAATATCCTGACGGCGATCATCAGTTACGGCAATCTCTTGCAGATGTCGCTGACTGCGGACGATCCCTCCCGCACCTATATCGACCAGATCCTCGCCCTCGCCGACCGGGCGGCGATCCTCACCCAGAGCCTCCTCGCCTTCAGCAGGCGGCAGATCATGAACCCCCGCGAGGTAGACCTGAACGAGATCATCGACAGGATAGAAAAAATCCTCTCCCGCCTCATCGGCGAGGACGTGGAGCTGCGCGTCAGCCGGAGCGGGGAATCGCTGCCGGTCATGGCTGACGTGGGCCAGGTAGAGCAGGTGCTGATGAACCTCGCCACCAATGCCCGCGACGCCATGCCCGAAGGCGGCGTCCTCAGCATCAGCACGGAACAGCGGGTGATAACCGGGGAGTTCGTCCGGAGCCACGGCTACGGGGCCCCGGGCGTCTTCGCCCTCATCAAGGTATCGGATACCGGGGTCGGCATGGATGAAGCGACGAGGACGCGCATCTTCGAGCCCTTCTTCACCACCAAGGAAATGGGGAAGGGAACGGGCCTCGGCCTCGCGATCGTCTGGGGCATCGTCAAACAGCACAACGGCTACATCAACGTCTACAGCGAACCGGGGAAGGGAACAACGTTCAGGATCTATCTCCCGCTCGTAACAGCCGGCGCAGGGAAGGAGCCCTCCGCTGCCCCGCTTCCCGCCCTTGCGACAGGCGCCGAAACGATCCTCGTCGCTGAGGACGAAACTGCGGTCAGGGACACGACCGTGGCGCTCCTCGAGAAGTTCGGGTACCGGGTCATTACGGCAGCGGACGGCGAGGAGGCGGTGCGGAAGTTCGGCGAGAACAGGGATGACATACAGCTCCTCCTCTTCGACGTGGTAATGCCGAAGAAGAACGGCAGGGAGGCGTACGAGGCGATACGGCGGCTCAAGCCCGGCATCAAGGTGCTCTTTACGAGCGGCTATGCATCGGATATCATGTATAAACGAGGCATTCTCGAAGAGGGATTCGACTTCATATCCAAACCCTTCACGCCCCGCGATCTGCTGAACAAGGTGAGGGAGGTCCTGAGCCGTGAGCCGGCAGCACAAGGATAGCGTCATCCTCGTCGTCGACGACGATCCCTTCGTCCTCCATTCGGCGTCGCTCGTCCTCGGCGCCTACGGCTACCAGGTGATCGCCGCCGAGAATGCGCGGGAGGCGCTCGACCGCTTCCGGAGCAACCCTGTCGATGCGGTGCTGACGGACGTCAAGATGCCCGGCGTCTCGGGCATCGAGCTCCTGGAGCAGCTCCGCCTGCTCGACCCCGACATCCCGGTCATCCTCATGACCGCCTATGCCGACCTCGAGGTAGCGATCGACGCGGTGAAGAAAGGGGCCTTCGACTTCATCACCAAACCGTACAAGCCCGACCACCTGCTGCACGCCCTCGAAAAAGCGGTCAGGTACCGGAAGCTCATCCAGGTGGAGCAGGACTACCGCCGCATTCTCGAAGAGTTCAACAAGGAGATGGAGACGCTCATCGCCGAGCGGACCATGAGCCTGATGGCCCTCGCCCTCGCCGACCGGGTGCGGAACCCTGCTGCGACGATCAGCGGGACCGGGAAACGGCTCCTCGCGAAAGAGAAGCTCCCGGAGCGGGTGCGGGAGGGGCTTTCGGACATGGTCGCCGAGGCGGAACGCCTCGACGGCATCGTCGGGGAGTTCCAGGAGATCCTGAAGAGCCGCCGGTCGCTCTTCTCCTACGAAGACCTCAACAGCATCACGGGCAGCGTTGCGGCGATCGTGGTGAGGGAAGCCGCAGACCGGGGCATCGAGATGTCCGTCGATCTCTCGACGCAGCCGCTGCGCATCAACGCGGAAAAGAACCTGCTCCGGGTCGCGATCTTCCATATCCTGCGCAACGCGCTCGAAGCGACCCCTGCCGGGGGAAGCGTAAGCGTCTCCACCCGCGCCGAAGGAGAGGACGTGGTGCTCACCATCGCCGATACCGGCTCCGGCATTCCCCCCGAAGAGGTGAGCAGGATATTCGACCCCTTCTACAGCACCAAGGAGCACCAGTTCGGCATGGGCCTCCCCCTCGCAAAGCAGATTATCGAAGAGCATCTCGGCGCCATCGATGTCGAGAGCGAGCCCGGCAGAGGCACCGCCTTCCGCCTCCGCTTCCCGGCCCGCTGGTTCGAGAAGGTCCCCTTCAGCGAGAAAGCCCGCTGAACGCAACCGGCAGTTGCAGAAGAGGGGCTGGCTTATTCTCTCTCCCCTACCACCTCGTAGAAGGAAGCGGCGCTGTCGTCGACCGGGGTGAATTATTGTCAGCGCTCGCTGCCTGAACACAGCCGCTCCCTTCCGCCCGGTAGCCGATAATGGTCCCGCGCGGGTTCACTTCCCAATGCACGAAGCAGTCTTTAGCGAAGGGCTCGATATAGACGGAGTTCCCGTTGGCGAGCGGATAGACGGACTCTTTCCAGCCTGTCTTCGAGGCGTACGAGCCGGGCCGGCTCATCTCCTGTTTAAGCTCGGTCAGCGGTCGCGCTATCCATTCCCTCTCGTGCTCATCGAGGGTCGCCTGGGACGCGCACCCGTACAGGAAGATAAGGAATAGTGCAAAAAAATAACCGGATACCGGAACCGCTCGATGTCTCATGCTCGCACCCTCGTCGCGTTTATTGAAAGCAGGACCATTATACCAGATCGCCGCCGGCATTTTTGGAGCGCAGGGGCATATAAGCTACAATATAAGTATCACTATAAGTATCACTCAGCTGATTGCGCCCCGGGCTCTTTACCGGACATCACGATCTCGCCGGAGGCCTCCGCTCTGCACCCGGGCGCTCTTCATCGCCAGGCCCAGGCTCGAAGACCATGGGACTTACAGGCGACGCAGGCACTATCTCAAAGGAACTTTATAAGCGAGATCATAGCTTCTGCTGTTCGCTTCTTTTGAAAGGACCGAATGGAACGGGATAGGGATGAACAGAGCGGCAGGCAGAGTACTGCAGGCAGCTCGGACCGGGGCCGGGGAATAGTCTCTCTGCCCTGCGAAGACATACTGCAGGGTATGGGGACCGGCATCGTGGTCCTCGACCGCGCGTGGCGTTACACGTTCATCAACGACAAGGCGCTCGAGCTGCTGGGAAAGCAGAGACATGAGCTGCTGGGCAGGGTGGTATGGGAAGCCTATCCTGACCTCGCGGGCGCCGACATCGAAGCCGCTTACCGCAAAGTCATGGATGAGAGGGCGCCGGTCTCTTTCGAGAGGTTCCATTCCCCGCTGAACGTCTGGCTCGATCTGTATGTCTATCCGGTCGATGACGGTATCGCGCTCCAGTTTACCGATGTAACCGGCCGCAAGCGGGCAGAACAGGAACGGGAGCGGCTGATTGCCGATCTGGAGCGTTCAAACAGAGAGCTGGAACAGTTCGCCTATGTCTCTTCCCATGATCTCCAGGAACCGCTGCGCATGGTCGCCAGTTATGTACAGCTCCTCGAGAAGAAGTACAAAGGAAAACTGGATGAGCAGGCCGACAAGTACATCACCTATGCCGTGGAGGGCGCAGTACGCATGCAGAAGCTCATCGAGGGGCTCCTGCAGTATTCGCGCATCGCCACGCGCGGAGCCGATTTCAGGCCTGTCGACATGAATAAGGTGTTCGATAGCGCCGTGGCGAACCTCACGATTGCAATCCGGGAAAGCCGGGCAGCAATCACCAAAGACGATCTGCCTACCGTACTCGGCGATGAGACCCAGCTCATACAGCTGCTGCAGAATCTCATCGGGAACGCTATGAAGTTCAGAAAGCCCGATGTCCCTCCGGCAGTGCATGTCTCGGCAAAGAGTGAGGCAGGAGAATGGGTCTTTTCCGTCTCGGACAACGGTATCGGGATCAAGCCCGAGCACTTCGACCGCATCTTCCTGATCTTCCAGCGGCTGCATACGCGCCAGGAGCACCCCGGCACCGGCATAGGGCTCGCCTTGTGCAAACGGATCGTGGAGCGCCACCACGGACGCATCTGGGTCAAATCGACGCCCCGCGAAGGGACTACCTTCTTCTTTACGATACCCCTTGCAGCAGAGAGGAGATGACCGATGAAACAAGAGCTTTGCAGACCGATCGAAATCCTGCTCATCGAGGACAACCCGGGTGATGTCGATCTCGTGCGGGAGGCGCTGAGTGAAGCCAAAGTGCGGAACGAGCTCCATGTCGCCACGGACGGGGAGGAGGCGATGAAATTCCTCAGACGAGAGGGGCACTAT
Organism: Nitrospirota bacterium; assembly: GCA_040752355.1. Lineage (NCBI taxonomy): Bacteria > Pseudomonadati > Nitrospirota > Nitrospirota bacterium. The sequence continues at coordinate 37,278 of JBFMHE010000006.1, forward strand.
GCGGATGCGCCGGTCCCCGACCTCATCCTGCTCGACCTGAACCTTCCGGTAAAGAACGGCAGAGAGGTGCTCGCGGAGATCAAGAGCGACCCCGAGCTCGGTATCATTCCCGTAGTCGTACTCACCACCTCGAAAGAGGAAACGGACATCATAAAATCCTACAGGCTCCATGCAAACTGCTATATCACCAAGCCGGTCGATTTCGAGCAGTTCCTGAATGTGGTGAAATCGATAGAGGACTTCTGGTTCACCATCGTCAAACTGCCCTGCATGGCGCGATCGTCGTAAGGCGATGCCATGAAGAGCGCGCCGCTGCTCAGGATACTGCTCATCGAGGACAACCCCGCCGATGCGGACCTCATCCGTGAGATGACGGAGAGCTGCAGACCCCGTTGCCTGCTTACGATCGCGGAGGAGCTTTCTTCCGGGCTGGAGCTGCTGGAGAAAAAGCCGTTCGATGTCGTGCTCCTGGACTTGGGCCTGCCCGACAGCAGCGGCCTCGATACGCTCCGGAGCTTTCAGGAGAAGGCATCGGAGCTCCCCGTTATCGTCTTGACCGGGCTCGCCGATGAGGAGCTCGCCGCACAGGCAATAAGCATGGGAGCGCAGGACTACCTGGTCAAAGGACAGCTCGACAGCGAGACGTTCCTGCGCTCCAGCCGCTATGCCCAGGAACGCAAGCGGGCGGAACTGGCGCAATATGAAAGCGGGAGGCGATTTCGCCAGCTTGCTGATGTGATGCCCCAGCTCGTCTGGACCGCCGACCCCGACGGCACGGTGGACTACTACAACAAGCGCGTAACGGAGTTCGAAGGGTTCGAGCAGGGGCCCGACGGCTCCTGGCACTGGGCGCCGGTGCTGCACCCCGACGACCGCGAGCTCACGGTCAAGGCATGGCAGCACGCCGTGAAGACGGGCGAACGCTACGATGTCGAGCACCGTGTCAAGAGGCGCGACGGCGCCTATCACTGGTATCTCTCGCGGGGCGAGCCCGTCCGGGACAGCGCCGGCAGGATCGTCAAGTGGTATGGAACGGCGACCGATATCAACGACCTCAAACAGACGCAGGAGGCGTTGCGCGAGAGCGAGGAGCGCTACCGCATGCTCTTTACGAACATGACGGAAGGGTTTGCGCTCGGTCACGTCGAATATGCCGGTGACGGTTCTCCGAAAGACTTCCGTTTCATCGAGATCAACACCGCCTTTGAGCGGATAACCGGGCTGACGCGGGGAATACTGGGAAGGCCTATAAGCAGCGTGCTTCCGGACCTGGAGAAGTCCTGGATAGAAACCTATGGCCGCGTTGCCCGGACCGGAGAGTCGGTCAGATTTGAAAATTACAACAAAGATACGAACAGACATTATGATGTGTACGCGTACAGTCCCGGGAAAGACCGCTTCGCGATCATATTCACCGACATCACCGAACGAAAGAGGACGGAAGAAGCGCTGCGTGCCGCCCAGGAGACCAGCGATCGACGGCTCGCCCAGCTGAATGCGGTTGTCACCCATATGACCGAAGGACTCGTCGTATTCGATCCTGAGGGCAACCTGCTCGATATGAACCCTGCGGCTTTGCAGATTCATGGCTTCAAGAGTGTGGAAACACTGCGTCGGCATCTGGATGACCTCACAGAAATCTTCGAGCTCTTTGACCTTGAGGGCCGCCCTCTGCCGGTTGAGCAGTGGCCCATCGGTCGGGTGCTGAAAGGGGAGGTCATTGAATCCTACGAGGTCCGCGTGCGGCGCCGGGATACAGGCGTAACGTGGATCGCCTCCTATGGCGGCGCACCGGTTAAAGATCCGAGCGGGAGACTGGTCCTTTCGATTGTGACCTTGCGCGATATCACCGAAAGGAAAAGGCTGGAAGAGGAGATCAGGCACATGGCGCACCACGATGCCCTGACCGGTCTGCCCAACCGGAGGCTTTTCATGGACATCGTCGCTCTCGAACTTGCAGAAGCACGCCGCCGTCATAAGAAACTGTCGGTCCTCTTCCTCGACCTCGACCGCTTCAAGGAGGTCAATGATACGCTGGGACATGAGACCGGCGACGAGCTCCTGGTGGAGGTCGCCCGGCGGCTCAAGGCGAGCATCAGGGAGTCCGATACCGTTGCCCGTATCGGCGGAGACGAATTCAACATTATCCTCACCGATGTCCCCCGTGCGGAATACGCCGCTACCGTAGCGCAAAAGATCTTGCACTCGTTCAAAGAGCCCTACTTCATCGCCGGCCACGCGCTCCATATCACCACCAGCATCGGCATCAGCATCTGCCCCGACGACAGTGAAGATGCAGATACCCTCTTCAGGTATGCCGATATCGCCATGTACCATGCCAAGGAGCTGGGCAAAGACAACTACCAGTTCTATAACGCTGAAATCAATAGCCGGTCGGTCGAGAAAATCCGCTTCGAAAGCTACCTGCGCCGGACGATCGAGCGTGGAGAGCTCTCGGTCTACTATCAGCCGCAGGTCGATATCAGGACCGGCCGTATCGTCTGTGCGGAGGCGCTGGTCCGCTGGCGGCACCCGGAACTGGGAGTGCTGCCTTCAAGACGGTTTATCCCTGCTGCAGAGGAGACGGGGTTTGTAACGGCCATCGATGAGTGGGTGCTCCGCACCGCCTGTGCGCAGCTCAAAGTATGGCATGAGGCAGGGTATCCTCCCGTGTGCGTTACCGTGAACCTCTCTGCCAGGGAATTCCGGAATCCCCAGCTCGCCGCCACCATCGGGCGCATACTCGGCGAGACCGGCCTGTCCCCGGATTGTCTTGATATAGAGATCACCGAGAGCATGGCGATGCGCGATATCGACCATACGGCCAGACAGCTCAACGAGCTGACCGCCATAGGGGTACACATCTCGATCGACGACTTCGGCACCGGCTATTCGTCCCTGAGCTATCTGAAGCGGCTGCCCATACAGAGGCTCAAGATCGACCGGTCGTTTGTGAAGGATGTCACGACCGACCCGGACAACAGGGCCATTATCCAGGCGGTCACTGCCATGGCGCACACCATGCAGATGACGGTGGTTGCCGAAGGGGTGGAGACCGAAGAGCAGCTCAGGTTCCTGCACGAATCCCGGTGCGACGAAGCACAGGGATATCTCTTCAACAAGCCCCTGCCTCCGGAGCGCTTCACCGAGGTGATGACCGCGGGGAGTTAGTCGGCTGGAGACTCCGCCCCCTGTACGCGCCCGCCGCTCCTGCCCTGCACTGTTCTGCCCCCGGCCGGCAGGGGCGAAAACCTTCCAGATCCTGAGCTATAATAATGAGAAGAAACCCCCTCCCCGAACGCTGAAGAGCGGCGGAGAGGAGGAGCGCGGCGCGGCGGAGTTGCAGCAGGTCGTCATGAGGAGGCGATCCATCCATACGAGACAGCCGTGCTGCAGGGACCCGGCCGGTGATACCATGATCAGCGCAGACCGCATCGTCCATACCGTGAAAGAGAACCGCCTGCTCCTCCTGGGACTTGCGGTTGCTGCGGGGTACTGGACTGTCGAGGCCGCCATAGACTCCTTCGTGTTCGGTCTCGGCAGCGTTTACGAGCGCCTCATTCCTCACGACGCCAACGAGACCTGGATGAGGCTCATCGTCCTCCTGCTCATCATTATTTTCAGCAGTTACGCCCAGGTGCTTATCACCAGGAGCAGGCGGCTCGAGGCCGAACGGAAGGACATGCTCTCCATGCTCGCCCACGATATGAAGAACCCCCTTATAACGGCTGCGGGGTTCGTAGCGCGCCTCCTTTCGGGCAAGGAGGGGCCGCTTACCGGCAAGCAGGTCTCCCGCCTCGAGATCGTCGACGAAGAGCTCGGCCTGCTGAAGGGAATGATCGCGGATTTCCTCGAATTTTCTAGGCTCGAAACCAGGGAGCACCAACCGGTCCGGGAAGCGATGAACCTGAAAATGGAGCTCTACAAGACCGTGGAGATGGCGAGGACAGAGGCGGAGAAGAAGGGAGTGAGCCTGCTCCTCGATATTCCCGAGGACATCCCGGACACGATCACCGCCGATGCCATGCTGATCACCAGGGCGACCACCAACCTGCTGGACAACGCGATCAAGTACTCGCCCCGGGGCGGGACGGTAGAGATCCGACTCGCCGAGAAGGGCCCGCATATTCTCATCAAGGTAATCGACACCGGCATAGGCATCCCGGAGGCCCATCTCCCCCATGTCTTCGATCTCTTCTACCGGGTGAACAGGGACGCAAAAGGCTCGGGCCTCGGTCTCTCGATCGTCAAGAAGATAGCAGAGGCGCACGGCGGGAGCATAGAGGTCGAGAGCGCTTCCGGGAAAGGGAGCACTTTTACCCTCGTCCTCCCCAAGAAATGAACGGGTCGTGACCGATAGGCATGCGCAGGGGCCTTTGCTATAATTTTGATAGGATGAAAATCCTGCGACCGCAGACCGGGGCAGCGTTACTGCACCACCGCACGATCGCACGAGGAGGTGCTCATGAACACTATCGGGCGCGGCATAGAGCTCTTCAATAACGGCGACTATTTCGAGGCCCACGAGGAGTGGGAAGAGGAGTGGCTGAACAGCGCCGACCCGGAGCGCAAGCGCTTCATTCAGGGCATGATCATGATCGCAGCAGCGCTCCATCACTACAAACGGAAAGAGCTCAGGGGCACGGAGCGGCTCCTCGAGCGGGGGCTGGGGCTCCTGAAGGGGTCTGAAACGGCAGCGGTCGATCTCGATAAGCAGGGGCTCATTCATGACGCAGAGCGGTTCGCCCGCGCGCTCGCTGCACGGGGAGAAGGGATTCCCGGGAGCGAATTCCCGCGCATAAGGAGCGTGGCAGCAGCGGAGCGCATGTGATAGAATGAGACGGTGCGGGAAAGAGGAGCCATGGACAAGGAGAAACAGATACGCGAGATACTGCGGCGGTTGAAGAAGATCTATCCTGTCATCCGTACCGCCCTGCACTTCAAGGCGCCCTTCGAGCTCCTCGTCGCCACGATACTGTCCGCACAGAATACCGATGCGGGAGTAAACAAGGTGACCGAGAACCTCTTCAAGAAGTACCGGACCGTCAAAGATTATGCCGAAGTCCCTCTCGAAGAGCTCCGGAACGATATCAGGACGATCAACTTCTACCGGGGAAAAGCGGCGAGCATCAAAAAGACAGCTCAAATCATACTCGATCAGTTCGGCGGAAAAGTCCCGAAGTCGATGGCTGAGCTCGTCGCGCTGCCGGGCATTGCGCGGAAGACCGCCAACGTCATCCTCTCGGGCGCTTACGGCATCAACGAGGGGATCGCCGTCGATACCCACGTCAAGCGTCTCGCCAACCGCCTCGGCCTCACGGAGCACGACGACCCGGTCAAGATAGAGAGGGACCTCATGGCGGTCACGCCCCGGGAAGAGTGGGCGAACCTCTCGCACCTCCTCATCTTCCACGGCAGGAACATCTGCGTCGCCAAAAAGCCGAAACACCACGAATGCGTGCTCTACGACCTCTGCCCGTCGAGGGATATATGAGAGCGGGGGCTTTACTCAGGGGCAATAACCGTTGCGTAGACCTGCTTCATTTTTGAGCAGACGTCTTTTATCGACGGTTCCGTACAGGGAATGTGCTGCGAGGGGTCGTGTTCCGGATGGATATGCCAAAACCTGTAATTATCACAACCATACACTCTTTCATTTTGGTTAATTAACGCGTAACTCTTTTTACCGGTGAGGACATTATAGTAGATTTCGAGGAATATCTTCTCTGAGAGGTCGGCTCTTACTTCGATAATTGTTCCTCTCTTCTCCGCTGCCGTTACAGGGGCCTCCGGAAAGAGCTCTTTTATCCGGCTGATAAGCTCGCTTTTGAACTCACGAATGTCCATGCACCAAGTGCTGGATATTCCTGATAACCTCCATCCAGCTCTTCTTCTCGACGATAAGATCCTCCCATTTCATGAGGTCTTTTTCGGTCTGGTAGGAGAACTCGTCAGGCACCTCAGCGGAGCCTATTTTCATCCTGAGCTCGTCGAGCGAGGAGCCGTACTTCGTCTCATATTCGAGAATCTCAAGCTCGCACTCTCTCAAATAATTCTTTATTCCTGAAACAAGCAATTCCACCGCCCTTTCATCGGGTGCAGAGCTGATTTTCTTCAGGATCTCTTTTGCAGAAGGCGACAGCGTTAATATCGGCATGGTGCGACCTCCACTAACGGTACTATAGCACAACGAAGAAAAGATTAGAAATCGCCACAGAGCTCGAAAAACTGCAGCCACGTCCTCCCGTTCTCACTTTCCCCCCAGCTCCTGCCAGCGGAAACAATCGACGGTGTGGTCGTTGACCATCCCCACCGCTTGCATGAAAGCATAGCAGATGGTCGTCCCGACGAACGAGAATCCCCGCTTCTTGAGGTCCTTGCTCATGGCGTCCGACACCGGCGTAGAGGAAGGGAGCTCTTCGATGCGCCTCCAGGCGTTCCGGACCGGTCTTCCGCCTGTAAAGCGCCAGAGGTAGGCATCGAACGTCCCGAACTCGTTCCTCACCTCGATGAAGGCGCGGGCGTTTCGAACAGCGGCCTCGATCTTCAGGCGGTTCCTGATGATCCCCTTATCGGCGAGGAGCGCCTGCACCTTCGCTCCGCCGAAGCGCGCGACCCGCTCGGGGTCGAAGCCGGCGAAGGCTTTCCTGAAATGATCGCGCTTCCTGAGCACCGTGAGCCAGCTCAGGCCCGCCTGCATCCCCTCGAGGACGAGGAACTCGAAGAGCCTGCGGTCGTCGTGCACCGGCACGCCCCATTCGGTGTCGTGGTACGCGACGAGGAGCGGATCGCTGAGAGCCCAATTACCCGTCCACAGGCAGCGGACCAGGGCATCTTTTTCCTTCATCCTCTCTTTCCGGACCGTTCCCATAAGAAGCGCACTTTACATTTTTTCCATTTGTGATAGTATGCATCCATAACGGCTCATCAATTATAACGGGGCAGGGAGACAAAGACAACAAGAGCGTCGATCGGGAGGGGAGGGATTCCGCTATGTCGAGCATCGTTATCAGGCAGCCCGAGAGCATTTATCAGATAGACGGAGAGATCGAGAACGGGACGTTTCACGGCCGCTGGCACTTCTCGTTCGGGGATTACGTCGATCCGGCACATACCCAGTTCGGCACCCTGCGGGTATTCAACGACGATACGCTTTCGCCGGGCGCGGTCTGGCCGCTCCATCCGCACCGCGAGATCGAGGTCGTCACCTACTGCGCCGGCGGCGAGTTCCGGCATGCGGATGAACACGGCAAGGGCGGCGTGCTCAAAAAGGGATGGGTGCAGCATACGACGGTCGGGAGGGGCATGTGGCATTCGGAGATCAATAACCGCAAGGACCAGCCGATGCGGTTCATCCAGATGTGGTTCATTCCCGCGGCCCACGCGCTCGAGCCTGCAGTAGAGCAGAAGAACGTGGAGCAAGAAGAGCGGACGAACCGGCTCCTGCCCCTGGTTTCGAACAGGCACCCCGAAGCACTCAGGATCGTCTCTGATGCCGGGGTCTACTCGAGCCGTCTGCTCAAAGGCAACAGCATACCGCACTCATTTCAGCCCGGACACGGAGGATATCTCTACGTGCTCGAAGGGGGGCCGGTGCGTATCAATGACCACCATATCCTGACGCTCGGCGCTGCAGCGGTGCGCTCGACACCGGAGATAACCATAGAGGCCGGGGCGGATGCAGAGCTGCTCCTCGTCGAGGTGAGGGTGCCATGATCGAGCGGCTCGTGCATAGCTCCTTTACCCGTCCGCCCGGTCCGCCTCGAGGTCGATGAAGAGCTCCACCTCTCTGCCGACCATCACGCCGCCGGCCTCCATCGCCTGGTTCCAGGTTATACCGTAATCTTCGCGGTTGATGGTGAGAGAGGCGCTGAAGCCCATGCTCACGCCCTCGCCGAAGGGGTCGTTCACCGGGCCGTAATACTCGGCGTCGAACGTCACCGGCCTGGTGATACCGTGGATCGTGAGATCGCCGCTGACCCTGCCTTGGCTGCCGCCGATCGGCTCGACGCTGGTGCTCTTGAACGTGATCAAGGGGAAATGCGCCGCATCGAAGAAGTCGGGGCTGAGGAGATGGTCATCCCGCTTCCTGATGCCGGTGGTGATGCTCGCTACCTCTATCTTCATATCTACGGACGACCGGGCGATATGCGCGGGGTCGAAATGAATGGTCCCCGCGATATTACTGAACTGCCCGCGCACGCTGGCGATCATCATATGCCGGATAGAAAAGGCGGCGACAGAGTGATCGGGGTCGATAATCCATTTGGCCATAGCTCCTCCTTCAGCGCCTCATCGAACAATGAGCGATATGCTTTACAGCCTACAAAGTTCTGAGGAGAAGCGCAACCGGGGGGCTGCGGCGGAAAGGAATGCGCACCCGCGATCAGGCGGTCGCCTGCTGCGGCTGCACGACGTTCTGGGGATACCCCTTGATGTACATCTGGATATTCTGGATCGTCGTCTCGAGGATGCGCTCGAGGGCCTCCTGGCTGTAAAAGGCGATGTGCGGGGTGAACACGACGTTCTCCCTCCGCAGGAGGATATGGTCCCTGACCACTTTCCCGAGCGTCTCGACGGTGCTCTGGTCGTAGAGGATCTGCTCCTCCTCCTTGATCAGCTCTTCCCCTTCGAGCACGTCGAGGCCCGCGCCGCAGAGTATCTCTTTATCGAGTGCTTCGAGCAGCGCCTCGTTATCGACCACGCCTCCCCGCGCCGTATTGATGAGGATAGCGCCCTTCTTTATCTGGTGGATCGACTCCTTGTTGATCAGGTGGTGGGTGCGCTTGTTGTAGGGGACATGCAGCGAGATGATGTCGGAATTGCCGAGCAGCTCGTAGAGCCCCCTATAGCGGAACCCGAGGACCTCGGCGAGGATCTTGTTCGGCCGGGCATCATAGGCGAGGACCTGCATATCGAAGCCCCGGGCGATCCTGATGACGTTCAGGCCTATGCCGCCGGCGCCGACGACGCCGAGGGTCTTTCCCTTGAGGTCGAACCCCTTCAGGCCCTCTATGTCGAAGTCGTAGCGCAGCGTCTTCATGTACGCCTTGTGGATATTGCGCGAGATGGCGAGGATGAGCCCGAAGGTGTGCTCTGCCACGGTATTCTCGCCGTAAAAGGGAACGGTCGAGACCGGTATCTTCCTCTTCGCGCACTCTTTTACATCGATATGGTCGAACCCCGTCGACCTCGTCGCGATGAGCTTCAGCTTGGGGAGCTTTTTGATGACCTGCGCGTTCACCTTCGAGTAGATAAAGACCGAGAGGCACTCGATATGCTTCACCCGGTCCGCATTCTCCTCGGTAAGGGGGTCGGCATAGAACTCGAGCGCATGCTCCTTCAGCTTCTTTTTGAGATATTTCTTTTCCCAATCCTTGATCTCGAAGAAGGCGATTTTCATAGGAACATCTCCGGGCACTGCAAGGGTTTCTACTGAAGAGGCGAGAGCACGGCGGAAGAAAGAGACATCTTTTTTAAAAGTATAGCAGAGAATCGAGACAGCGCAAGTCAAACCCCTGATATCTGCGGAATATCACCGTGGCAGCCGGAGGGGGAGCGAGGCGAGGCATTTGGAGCGGCATGGGCAGCCCGAGCGGAGCCATGACGGCGGAGCGGGCTGCCCCGCCTCGGAGGACGGCGTGGATGCCGTCCGAGAATGAGCGAAAATGCCTCGCCTCGCTCCCCCTCCGGCTGCACGCGCACGCACTTCAGAAGTGCAGGAAGCACTGCGGGTCCTCGCCGAGGAAATCGTCGCTGCCCCGCGCCTGCGCAGCGGCGTAGGCGATCGCCCTGCAGCCCCTGCAGACCGCCCACCTGCTGCACCTGCCGCACTTCCCCTTGTACTTCCTCCTGTTCCTCAGCTGCTCCAGCACCGGCGAGACGGCCCAGAGCTCGCGGAGCGAATCCTCGCGCACGTTGCCGATGGGGATGGGCAGCCTCCTGCAAGGGGTAACCGTGCCGTCGGGCAGAATGGTCAGTCCCGACAACGCTGCAGCACACCCTCCGCAGGCAACGCTGCCGCCCTCACCCGTCTCTGCATCGAACGCCATCTGGGAGAATAAGGGGTCGCCCGATACCAGGGCGAGGTTGTCGGTCCCGAGGGACCGGAGAGCGGTGTACAGCCTCTTCACCCTCCCGGTATCGAGCATATCCGAGAGCAGGCCGGCGCCCCTCCCCGACGGGACGAGCCGCGAGAAGCCGAGCCGGTGGACGCCCATGGCCGAGGCGAGCGAGACGAGCCTCATGAACGAATCGGCATTCACCTCCGAAAGGGTGGTGTTGAGCGTCACCTCGATGCCTTCACCGAGGAGGTAGTGGACCCCCCTCAGGGCCGCGGCAAAACTGCCCTTGCCCCGGATACGCTCATGAACTGCTTCAGGTCCTTCGATGCTCACCTGGACGCCCTTCACGCCGAGCGCTGCGAGCATCCGCGCCCGCTCCATATCGATCATGGTGCCGTTCGAAAGGAGAAAGAGCTCGAATCCCCTGTCAGCGATCGTCTCGAGAACCTGCGCCAGATCGGGGCGGAGGAAGGGCTCTCCGCCGGTGAGGGTGAAGCTCGGCGCAATGCCGATGCCGTACGCCTCGGCCCAGTCCCCGAACATCTCGGCGGCTTCGCTCACCACGTCCGTTATCTCGTGAAGGGACAGCTCATCCGAGCGCCCGCCGGTCTGGTAGCAATGCCTGCACGAGAGGTTGCACCGCTCGGTAAGGTGCCACTGGACTATGAAGTCGTGCTCGTTCCCCGTAGGCATAAGTAACCGTTCAAACTGTTCAAGGCCGTTCAAACCGTTTGAACCGTTCAAGCGGTTTGAACGGCCTTGAATCTCTTGAGCCCTGTATCCTGACGTGAAAGGCGGATACGCTGCCGCCTGTTTTCCCCGGCGCACACCGTACCCGCCCTCATGGTTCGTGTTGCCGGACCGGCAACTTTACGATTTTCAACCCTTTCACTTCTGGCATACCTTGCCAGGACTATCCTTCATCGCTGCCTTTACCCGGTTCCAGTGGTCCGCCTCTTTGGCAAGGGCGGCCTTGCTCAGCGTCTTCTTCATCCTGCTTCACCTCCTTTCCCGACGGGCCCGCGCAACGCCCGTCCTTGTGATTGCATCCTACTGCTTCATATCCGTGATGTCAATACGCATCCGGGAGACTCCGTACCGAAACACCGCGCAACAATCCCTGGTGCTCTCTGCGCCCTTACTTAACTTGTAGCAAAAAAGAGAGTGGACCGCAAGCGGCAGAGAGATGCTGCGGCCGAAGCGCTTGCACCAGTGGCACGGTTTCTTGACGCCCCAGGACATGCCTGATACACTTTGTATTAGGACGGCACTGCATACAAGAGCAGCCCTGGACGCACGATCCTCGCCGCACCTCCTTTCCTGCACCCGCGCCTTTTTCCGTTCAAGCAGTCGCCATCGCTACGGTATGCGGTCATGCAACGAAACGCCTTCCCGCTCTTCTTCAGGGGAGAGGGGAAGAGACTCGAGAGAACCATATCCAGAAGCACAGAGGAGGCAGACCATGAAAGCAGTCGTGTTTCGCGGAATCGGCGACATCAGGATGGAGGAGGCGCCGGACCCGAAGATCGAGGCCCCCACCGACGCCGTTGTACGGCTCACCACAACCGCGATCTGCGGGACGGACCTGCATATGGTGCGCGGCACCATGGCGGGCATGGAGCCCGGCACCATCCTCGGTCATGAGGGAGTCGGCATCGTCGAGCAGGTGGGCTCCGCGGTCCGTAATCTCAGGGAGGGCGACCGGGTGGTCATCCCCTCGACCATCGCGTGCGGATATTGCGCCTACTGCCGCGCCGGCTACTATGCGCAGTGCGACAACGCCAACCCCAACGGAAAACGGGCGGGAACCGCCTTTTTCGGCGGGCCAAAGATGTCCGGACCCTTTCACGGGCTCCAGGCCGAAAAGGCGCGTATCCCCTATGCGAACATCGGTCCGGTAAAACTGCCGGACGACGTGATCGACGATGCGGCGATCATGCTGTCCGATATCTTTCCGACCGGCTATTTCGGCGCCGAGCTCGCCGAGATAAAGGATGGAGACAATGTGGCGGTCTTCGGCTGCGGTCCCGTAGGGCAGTTCGCGATCCTGAGCGCCTTTCTCCATAACGCAGGCCGGGTCATCGCCATCGACCGGGTCCCCTCGCGCCTCGATGCGGCAAGGGCGAAGGGCGCCGAGATAATCAACTTCGAGGAGGAAGACCCCATTCAGGCCATTCTCGACCTGACCGGCGGCATCGGCGTCGACCGGGTCATCGATGCGGTGGGAGTAGAAGCGGTCCATCCGCACCACGGCCCGGCGGCGAAGGATGTCTGCACAACGCACAAAGAATTCAGGGAGGAGGTCAAGGAGGTCGCCCCGGAGATGCCGACGCCCGGGAAGCCCTGGCGGCCCGGCGACGCTCCGTCGCAGGTGCTGCGGTGGGCGGTGGACGCCGTCGATAAGGCGGGCACGATCTCGGTCATCGGCGTCTATCCCCCGACCGTCGACTTCTATCCCTTCGGCAAGGCGATGAACAAAAACCTCACTATAAAGATGGGGAACTGCAACCACCGGAGATACATCCCCTTCCTGCTCGAGCTGGTGCGGAGCGGCGCCGTCGATCCCGAGACCGTGCTCTCGAACGTCGAGAGCCTCTCATCCGCGATCGACGCCTACAAGGCATTTGACGAGCGGCAGCCGGGATGGATCAAAGTGGCGCTGGTGCCTGAGGCGGCATTGGCGTAATGAACTGCCCCGGGGAAGGGGCAGGGTATGGTATGCGACCGAGAATCGGGGTCCCCGAAGATCGTACGATCTTCGGGGTGACAGTTGAGTCGAGCGTACTATGCCCTGTCCCTTCCCCGTCCACGCACTGAGCTGACAATTCCTAGATGAGCGTTTTCAGCACCTCGGCCAGCCTCTTTATGCCGGTCACGATCGTCTCTTCATCCACGCTCGAGTAGTTCAGCCGCAGGGTATTCACGTCTTTCCTGTTCACGTAAAAGGGATCGCCCGGCACAAAGGCGACCTTGTGCTCGATAGCCCTCTTGAAGACCTCCATTGCCGAAAGCGCTTCCGGCAGGGCTCCCCAGAGAAACATCCCTCCCTCGGGCTTCGTGTAGGTCACCCCGGCAGGGAAATAATCCTGCATCGCCGAGACCATGGCATCCCGCTGCCTTCCATAGGCCTTGCTGATCAGCTCGATATGCGCATCGATGTCGTTGTCTTTCAGGTACCGGAGGATCGCCCGCTGCCCGAAGTAGTTGGTATGGAGGTCGGAAGCCTGTTTCGCGATGATCAGCTTCTCCATAACCTCATCTCCGGCCACGATCCAGCCTATGCGGAACGACGGCGCAACGATCTTCGAAAAGGAGCCGAGCAGCACGGTACTGCGCGGCATGAGCTCGTAGAACGACGGTCTCTCCGCTCCCCGGAAACGCAGCTCGCCGTAGGGGTCGTCCTCGACCAGCATGGTCTGCTTCCCCTCGAAGAGGCGGGCGACGCTCCTGCGATTCTCCTCGGAGTAGCTTATTCCCGAGGGGTTCTGGAAGTTCGGCACGCAGTAGAACAGCTTTATCCGGGAGCCGTTCAACGCCTGCTGCAGTGCGGCGAGGTCGATCCCGTTCTCGTCCACCGGGACCGGATGGAAGGTCGACTTGTAAATGGAGAAGGCCTGAATCGCGCCCAAATATCCCGGCTCTTCGATAGCAACGTCGTCCCCCTCATTGAGAAAGGTCTTCCCGAGCAGATCGAGCCCCTGCTGCGACCCGGTGGTGATCAGGATATGGTCCGGATGAATCGTGAGCCCTTTCTTCTCCTTGTACCTGTCGGCAATCCACTGCCGCAGCTCCCTGTCCCCCTCCGAGGAGCTGTACTGCAATACGTCCTTGCCGCATTCGTCGAAGAGCCTGTTGGTCGCGGCCTTCATCTCCTCCACGGGGAAGAGGTTCCTGTTCGGCAACCCTCCCGCAAAAGAGATGATCGACTCATCCACCGCCACCTTCAGGATCTCCCTGATGAATGACCGCGGGACATCCGACATCCTGTCTGAAAAAATGGTTCCCATGCGCTCCCTCTCTCCTGATCGCCTGATCGCCTGATCGCCTGATCGATGGTAGTAGTATAGCAGGTTCTCCCGGCATGCCTGTTGGCACGGGTATGGAGAGGCCCTCTCCCTCCATACAAACGCCGGGAGATCAAGCACCTTCACCTTGATAATTTCTTTTTTAACGTGTTAGCCTTTCAATAGTCCTCTGCAACCTGTTAAAGGAGCTATCCTGTTCGTGAAGAGACGCGTAATCTTCACCCTCATCGGCCTGGTCATGCTCGTCGCCGTTCTGGTCGCTGTCAAGGCCATGCAGATCGGTGCGATGATCGACCAGGGCAAGAAGTTCGTCCCGCCCGCAGAGGCGGTCACCTCCGCAGCGGTAACCGCCGATTCGTGGGAGGCCTCCCTCACCGCGGTCGGCACGCTCAATGCGGTGCAGGGGGTCACCGTGGCCGCCGAAGTGCCGGGCAAAGTGGTCCGGATATCCTTCGAGGCGGGCACGCCGGTGAGGAAGGGCGATATCCTGATCCGCCAGGACACCTCCTCCGAAGAAGCCCAGCTCCCCGGCGCCGTTGCACAGGCCGAGCTGGCCCGGGCAAACCTCGAAAGGGCGCAGCTGCTGCTGACCAAGGAGTATATCTCCCGCGCCGACTTCGATAGTGCCGTAGCGAATGCGGCGCAGGCAAAGGCGCAGGTCGAAAACCTCAGGGTCGCCATCGCTAAAAAGACGATCAGTGCCCCGTTCAGCGGGCAGCTCGGCATCCGTCTGGTCAACGTAGGGCAGATCCTCCGGGAAGGAGACCCTGTCGTCACCCTGCAGTCGCTCGACCCGATCTATGTCGACTTCACCCTTCCCCAGCAGCAGGTTCCGCAGCTCCGCCTCGGGCTCCCTGTGCGGGTGACGAGCGACGCCCTGCCCGGTGTGATGGTCGAAGGACGTATCACTGCAATGAACCCGAACGTCGATGCCGAAACCCGCACCATCAAGGCACAGGCAACGGTGGCCAACCGTGCCGGGCAGCTTCGCCCCGGCATGTTCGTTACGGTCTCGGTCGGACTGCCGGCCAGGCAGAAGGTGTTGACAATCCCTGCTACCGCGGTCCTCTATGCTCCATACGGCGACTCGGTCTTCGTGATCGAGGCACAGAAGGACGGAAAGGGAGGGAGCGTAGCGCGCCAGCAGTTCGTACGGCTGGGAGAGAAGCGCGGAGACTTCGTGGCGGTCACGAGCGGGCTCAAGGAGGGGGAGACGGTCGTAAGCACAGGGGTATTCAAGCTGCGCAACGGCCAGCCGGTTGCGGTCGACAACAAGCTCGCGCCCTCCTTTCAGCAGCAGCCCGCTCCGGAGAACAACTGACCGGTGCTGCCGAGATTATTCATAAAGTGATCCGTCCATGAAGATTACCGACCTCTTCATCCGCCGCCCGGTGCTCGCCCTCGTGGTCAACCTGCTCATCATCATCGCCGGCCTCCAGGCGATCCGCGCGCTCAATGTACGCCAGTACCCCCAGACCGAGAATGCGGCGGTGACCGTAACCACCGTCTATGTCGGCGCCAGCGCCGAGCTGGTGCGCGGCTTCGTCACCACGCCGCTCGAGCGGGCTATCGCTGCAGCGGACGGCATCGAGTACATGGAGTCGCAGAGCAGCCTCGGGCTCTCGACCATCAAAGTGCGCCTCAAGCTCAACTACGACGCGACCAAGGCGCTCGCCGAGATCAGCTCCAAAGTGGACCAGGTGCGCCGCGACCTCCCTCCCGAGGCCGAAGTCCCGGTGATCAACATCGAATCTGCCGACAGCCAGTTCGCCTCGGCGTATCTCAGTTTCTCCTCGGGCATGCTGCAGCAGAACGAGATCACCGAGTACCTGGTGCGCATCGTGCAGCCCCGCCTCTCCGCCATAGAAGGGGTGCAGCGGGCCGATATCCTCGGCGCCCGCACCTTCGCCATGCGCATCTGGCTCAAGCCCGAGCGGATGGCCGCCCTCAATATCAGCCCCGCGCAGGTGCGGAGCGCGCTGGCTGCGAACAACTTCCTCGCCGCCCTCGGCCAGAGCAAGGGCGCCTTCATTCAAGTCAACCTGACCGCCAATACCAACCTGACCACCATCGACGAGTTCAAGCGGCTCGCGGTGCGCGAGCAGAACGGCGCCATCGTGCGGCTCGGGGAGATCGCCGACATCGTGCTGGGAGCCGAGGACTATAATGCCGAGGTCCGCTTCTCGGGCCAGACAGCGGTCTTCATCGGGGTATGGCCGCTCCCCAATGCCAACTCCGTCGATGTCATCAAGCGGGTGCGGACCGAGATGGCGGCGATTCAACGCGACCTGCCGAGCGGCTTGCAGGCGCGCGTCGCCTATGACGCCACCGACTACATCACCAGCGCCATCCGCGAAGTTTTGAAGACCCTCGGCGACACGCTCTTGATCGTCGTCGTCGTCATCTTCCTCTTCCTCGGCTCGTTCCGCTCGGTCTTCATCCCGGTCGTGGCGATCCCGGTCTCGCTCATCGGCGCGGTCTTCCTCATGCAGGCCTTCGGCTTCACCGTGAACCTGCTCACGCTCCTGGCGATCGTGCTCTCGGTCGGCCTCGTGGTCGACGACGCCATCGTCGTCGTCGAGAATGTCGAGCGCCACCTGAGGAAGGGGAGGTCCGCTTTCGAGGCAGCCCTGCTCGGCGCGCGCGAGCTGGTGGGGCCGATCATCGCCATGACCATCACCCTGGCGGCGGTCTATCTGCCGATCGGCCTGCAGGGAGGGCTCACCGGCTCGCTCTTCCGCGAGTTCGCCTTTACCCTTGCCGGCGCGGTCACGATCTCGGGCGTCGTAGCCCTCACCCTGTCGCCGGTCATGTCTGCCAGACTGCTCAAGCCAGGCCTCGAGGAGCACGGCCTCGCCGGCCGCATCTCCCGCGATTTCGAGCGGCTGAGGAACGCCTACGGCCGCTTGCTCGACATGACCCTGAGGGCTCGGCCTGCCGTGTATATGGTCTGGGGCGTAGTAAGCCTGCTCACCGTACCGCTGTTCACCATGTCAGCCAGGGAGCTGGCGCCGACCGAGGACCAGGGGGTCATCTTCGGCATCATGGACGCTGCGGCCAACTCGACCCTCGACCAGAACAGCCGCTATGCCGCGGCGGTCAATCAGGCGTTCCTGAGCGTTCCCGAGACCGACTTCACCTTCCAGATCACCTTTCCCAATTCAGGCTTCGGCGGCATGGTGGTCAAGCCGTGGGACGAGCGGGAGCGGAACATCTTCCGTATCCTCCCGGACGTTCAACAGAAGCTCCAGAAGATACCCGGCATCCAGATATTCCCGGTCACGCCCCCGGCGCTCCCGGGAGGAGGGCAGTTCCCGGTCGAGTTCATTATCGCCTCTACGGCGGAGACCGGGCAGATCCTCGAGCTCGCCCGCCAGGTGCAGCTGAAGGCGATACAGAGCGGCATCTTCTATTTTCCTCCGCTGATCGATGTCAAGATCGACCAGCCCCAGTCGGAGTTCGTCATCGACCGCGACAAGGTGGCGGCCCTGGGGCTGAGCCTCGAGCAGGTCGGCGCCGACATGGGGATCATGGTGGGCGGCGATTTCGTCAACCGTTTCGACATCTCGGGCCGCAGCTACAAAGTCATCCCGCAGATCCAGCGGAGCGGCCGCCTCAACCCGGAACAGCTCCAGAATGTCCATGTCACCGGTCCCAACGGCAAGCTGATCCCCCTCGGCACGATCGCCACGCTGCGCGATTCGGTCGTGCCCCGTTCGCTCAACCGCTTCCAGCAGCTCAATGCGGTCAAGATCAGCGGCGTAGCGGTGCGGCCTCTCGACGAGGCCCTCCGCTTCCTCGAGGACGAAGCTGCGAAGGTCCTGCCGAAGGGGTATGTCCTCGACTACACCGGCGAGTCGCGCCAGCTGCGTACTGAAGGGAACAAGTTCCTTCCCGCCTTCGCCCTTGCCGTGATCCTGATATTCCTCGTGCTCGCTGCACAGTTCAACAGCTTCCGCGACCCCTTCGTTATACTGGCCGGCTCGGTGCCGCTCGCGATGTTCGGCGCGCTGCTCTTCACCTTCCTGAAGATGCCGGACCCCAATGTCCCCTTCTGGACCCACGGCTGGACCACCACGCTCAACATCTATTCGCAGGTGGGGCTCGTGACCCTGGTCGGGCTGGTATCCAAGAACGGCATCCTGATCGTCGAGTTCGCCAACCAGCTGCAGCTCCAGGGCCGGACCAAGCTGGAGGCGGTGCGCGAGGCTGCCCTGACCCGTCTGCGGCCGATCCTGATGACGAGCGCCGCTACCATCGCCGGCCACTTCCCGCTCACCCTCGTCACCGGGCCCGGCGCCGCTGCCCGCAACTCGATCGGTCTCGTGCTGGTGGGCGGCATGTTCGTCGGCACCCTCTTCACCCTCTTCGTCGTCCCCGCGATCTACATGCTCATAGCCCGCGATCATGCGAGGGACCGCGAGCGCGACGCCCTTGTCGCGCCGGACACCTCATCCCCTCTGTAACAGTCTCTTTCAGCAGGCAGAAAAACATTCGGAGGAGGGCCTGGATGCCCTCCGAGAATGAGCGAGTACCCCCTGCCCTGCCGGCTCCCCCACGCGCCTGCTGAAAAAGATCGTGGGTCTCCTGCACTCCACCGAGCAGCCCGGCAGCGCCGGGTTACTCAATATCCCTGAAGGGCGCTCCGAAGGTGAAGCGGCACCGGCGCATCGTCCAGTCGTAGCTGGCGACAGCAGCGCTTTCCCGCGTCCCTATCCCCTCTTTCAGCGGCATTGCAGCGGGAATCCTCAGAGCGTAGGCATACGGCGGCGTCTTTTCGGTCAGCAGCGCGGGGTTCAGCTCTTTGAGGACCTTGGCCGTCGTTTTATGCCGATGCGCCAGCGTGCGCAGCGCTGTCGCCCTGGAGACGATCACTTGTCGCGTCTCTTTTTTCACGGCCTTGCTGATGACGAACCCGAACCGTTCGGGCGCCTTCGCGATCGCTGTCGCAATGACGAACAAGGGCACATAGCGCTTTGTCTCGAGGGGCGTGCTGCTGCTCCGGTAGATATCGCCGTGCGTATCGATGATCCTGATGATCCTGTTCTGCCCCGCGTTATAGGCCGCGAGGGCGAGGCTCCAGGAGCCGAAGATGTCGTAGAGGTCGACCAGGTAGTCCGCTGCCGCCCTCGTCGATCTCTCGGGGTCCCTGCGCTCGTCGACATGCTCATCGATGCGCAGGCTATAGTCCCTGGCGGTCCCTTCGACGAACTGCCACAGACCCACCGCCTTCGCCGGGCTGACGGCGTACGGAGAGAACCCCGACTCTATCAGGGGGAGATAGGCGAGCTCCAGGGGCAGGCCTTTCTCCCTGAAGATCTCCCTTATCATCTCGATATGCTCCTGCGATTTCTGGAGCCATCCGCCGAAGCTCGTCCGGATTCTTTTCGTGAGCAGGTGGTAGGAATCGAACAAGAGATGGCCGACCTCGTACTGCTGCGTCTTTTCGATGATTTCGGCATACACCGCCTCGCCCTCGGCATCGCCCGTCACAAAAGAGGCGATGGCAGCGCTGATGTCCGCATCGGTGTTGCTGTGCGAGGGAACAGCCATGACGGCGAGCATGAGAAGAACGGAAAGGAACACCTTAACCGCGCTCATCGGCTTCATATGCATCTCCCCCCTGAATGTCTGGTATGCCCGGGTATAGAATTGATGCAGCATGCCGCTGCCCTTGCATCACGCCCTTATTTCAATGATAGTAGATTCCCTGTCTTTTGCAAGGTACTGTTGCCTAAAGCGTATTCAAATACGCGAGGAGGTCTTGGACCTGCTCATCTTTCAGGTGGGCGAAGGACGGCATGTCGCTGAAAGGGTCCCTGAGCTGTCTCACGACGTTCTCGGGCGTCGCGGGCCGCTTGCTCACCGGCAGCGTCGGGTTCTTCAGGATGCCCTTGTGCCCTGGCGCCATGTCGCCCCTGGCGCTCTTGGGGTCGTGGCACCCGATGCAGAGCTTATCGTACAGCGCCTTGCCCTGCTCGATGCTCTTTTTGTCCTTTTTCACGACGATCTTTGCATCAGCTCCCTTCTGCGCTCCAGCGCTCAAAGACACACCCGAGAACATCAGGAAGATGATCGCTGCAACACCGGTCAGCGTTTTCATAGTTCTCTCCTAAAGTGTATTCATATACGCGATCAGATCGCTTATCTGCGCATCAGATAGAGACGCGAAGGACGGCATCGCCTTCCAGGGCTCTTTCAGCTGTTTGATGATGTTTTCAGGAGTTGCGGGACGGCCGCTGGAGGGCAGTACAGGGCGTTTCAGAATTCCCTTGTGGCCTGGGCCTGCGATCGTCCTGGTGCTGCGGGGGTCGTGGCAGGAAGCGCATCTCTTCTTGTAAAGCCTTTTGCCGCGCTCGATGCTCTCCCTGTCGGCAGCAACCGCGAAAGAGGAAGAAGCGGCCCGCCCTCCATCCCGGCTCGTCACCACCGGCTCCTTTCGGGAGAAATCGGCGATGAGGAGATAGTACCCTCCCGAAGTGCCGAACACGAGGACCGTCAGGACGACCAGGGTCATCCCCATAGCGGCTGCGCGATTGTAGAAGAGCTTATAGAGCTCCACGAAGGAGATCTTCATGAGCAGGATGACCAGCACGGCGAGCGCGAAGACGCCGTGGAGGGACGCCCGCACCGAGGGTTCGGCCTTTGTGGCGGCGATGACATAGAGACAGAGCCCTGCAATGACGAGAAAGAGCAGGAGATAAGCCATCCCGTTGATGCGGTGTATCCTCTTCAGCCGCTCGACACTGTATCTTTTTTCGCTCCTGCCGAAGACCTCGAACATGGTGAAGACCGCAATCCCTGTCAGGGCAAGCAGCACGATCGACAGTATGGTCTTGAAGAGAAAAAGCGGCATCGTCCCTCCTCTCAGCAGCATCCTCTCCCCATTCTATTAGAAAAAGCGGCGGCGCGCAACCGCCGTCCTCGTAATCTGATCTTCGGCATTGTATAATCGTTAATGGTGGGAACATAATGCTCGAATTCATCGTCACCCTGCATCCGGTAACCCAGGCGCTGCTCGCCACCTGCTTCACCTGGCTGGTGACCGCCCTCGGCGCGTCCTTTGTCTTCCTGGCGAGAGAGGTAAACCGGCGGGTCCTGGACGGCATGCTCGGCTTTGCGAGCGGGGTCATGATCGCTGCCAGTTACTGGTCGCTGCTCGCCCCGGCGATCGAAATGTCGGCGGAGAGCGGCCTGCCGGTCTGGTTTCCGCCTGCGGTGGGGTTTCTTTCCGGCGCGGTTTTCCTGAGGATCGTCGATCGGGTATTGCCGCACCTCCACCTCTGGCTTCCGGTCAAGGAGGCTGAAGGGATCAAGACACGCTGGCGGCGGACGACCCTGCTCATCCTCGCCGTCACCCTGCACAACATCCCCGAGGGCCTCGCGGTGGGCGTCGCCTTCGGCGCGGTGGCGGCAGGACTGCCCCAGGCGACCACTGCAGGAGCGGTCGCGCTCGCCATCGGCATAGGGCTGCAGAACTTTCCGGAAGGGATGGCGGTCTCGATGCCGCTCAGACGGGAGGGCATGTCGCGATTGAAGAGCTTCTGGTACGGCCAGCTGTCGGGAATGGTAGAGCCCATAGCCGGGGTTGTCGGCGCAGCGGCGGTGCTCGTATCGAAGCCCCTCCTGCCCTACGCCCTCAGCTTCGCCGCCGGGGCGATGATCTTCGTCACGGTCGAGGAGCTGATCCCCGAGGCGCAGCGGGGAGGCAACACCGACCTCGCCACCATGGGCGCCATCCTCGGATTCACGGTGATGATGATCCTCGACGTCGGCCTTGCGTAGCGCGGTGTGCGCTTCACGGCGTGCAGCACGGCGCGTCAAAGACCGGGGGTGCGCCTTCGAAGCCGCATCCCCTGAAAAACGCTTACCGTTTCGTCTTTCCCCGGAGTTTTGCCTCCTCGCGCAGTGCTGCGGCCATCTCCCTGATCTCGGTCAGGTCGCGCTGCATCTCGCTCCAGCCGTACCAGAGCGCATAATCGGGATTCGAATGGAACGAGCCCTGGAAAGCCCGCATCCGGTGCTCGAGGAACATGACGAAGAGCGTCTGCTCTATGACCGTGGGCGCATCGTGGAACGTCAGCAGGTCGGGGAAGGCGAAGGCGTAGCCCTTCGGCTTCTTCAGGATGCCGTCTTTGTATAATCCCGCAACGATGCGGATCGCCTCGGCCATGAGATGGTCCGCCTCCCTGATCATCAGGTCTCCTTTCTGGAGCTCGCCCCGGGCGAAGTTGGCCGAGTGGCACTGGTTGCAGACCTTCAGCATCCGGTCCCGCTCCTGCTGCCATGCCTCTTGCGTCAGCCGCGCCAGATCCGCTGCCTTGACCGCTTCGAGCCGCTCGGTCGGCTTGCCGTCGGGGCCGAGCACGCCGAGCCCCTGCAGTATGGTGGCGCGGTCCGCTGCCCACTGCTTGTCCTCGGGCATAGGCAGCCTTACGGCAAGGAAGCCCCAGGCGGTCCTGACGCCATGCTCGCCTCCCGGCATGTGACATGTCTGGCATGTCGGCGCTGCGATAGTGTCGGGAAGCACGCCGTTCTGCATCAGCAGATAGCGCACCCCGTGCTTGGAGCCCGAATACATCTCCCACTGCGGATGATCGAACCCCATGTGACAGGTCTGGCAGGCCTGCGGCTGCCGCGCCTCCCTGACCGAGAAGGCATGCCGCGTATGGCAGGAGTCGCAGGCGACCCGCCCGAAGCGATACCCGCCTTTATCGAGCTCCTTGATATCCGCTTCGGACTTTATGCCGATCTTGTGGCATCCGCCGCATCCCTTCATTCCCTCGGTGAGCAGCATCGGCTGGTAATGGATCGTCGGCATCGCCTTCATCGCTGCCCAGGCGAGGGCATGCTTGCCGCTCTTGTACTGTTTCACCCGTTCGGCATGGCAGCCGCCGCAGGTCTCGGGCGTCGGTATCAGGGCCTGCTGGGCATCCTCCCTGGTGCGGTGTTTGTCGCCATGGCAGGCCGCGCAATCGATCCCGTTTTTGCTGTGCTTGCTCAGTTGCCAGTCCGAGATGATGTTGGGGGTGACCTGCTTGTGGCAATCGATGCAGACTTGCGCCGAAGCGAGCGGGACAGAAAGAAGGAGCGAGAAGATAATGACAAGTGTCCGGGAAATCGTGGCCGTTGCATTCATTGCTCTTCACCTCCTAATGCAGGTGTATGGTTGCTACCGTTTACGGGTGAGGAGATGCAGGAGGATCAGGAATTCCATAGGCCGGTCCTCGGCCGTTCTCCTCCTCTTCGCATATGCCTCCCCGCCGGGGGGCTCTCCTGCTATCTCAGAATGAATCCGGGTCTTTTCATCAAGAAGAGGGGCCGGCGGTTCGGGAAGACAGATGATCCCCTGCCGGTACGCCGCCGCCTTGATGACCAGGAGGTCGCGAATACCCCCCTCCTCTACGGGAGCGCGTCTCTCGTGAGCGAGGGCGCACCACTGCACGAGAGAGCCGGATTGAGGGGGGATAAAACCGAGAGCGCACAAAAAGAGAAAGAGGGGCAGGACTCTTTTCACGCCGGCCTCCTGCGCGCGACAACGGAACGGTTTATGAACGCTGAGGGAAACCTTTGTACCTTTACTTCAAAGGTAGCAGGAAACACAGCGCCTGTCAACGAGATAGTGCATACGGCGGCCGTTCAGGGGTTCTGTAAACTCTATCGACACCGCGTGTAAGCGCAGGCGACATTATTGCGGCTCCCGTTCCCTTCCGCCCTTTGGTTTATTGTGATTTTTACCCCGGCACCGATCTTGCAACCGGCTCATCCTAAGTAGAAGCTGTAACACCGGGAAACCAGAAAGCCAGAAAGGAGGAATGTTCATCTCAGCAAGAGAGGCATCACCGTACCTCTGCACAGGGTCGATTGACACCGCAGACAGCGGAAAACATCACGGCACAAAGGAGAACCAATGAAATTCAAGCGCAGCCTGAGTACAGCACCGGTCTTTTTCATTTTCTCTCTCCTGGCAGCGATAATCATCTCTGTCTCCTCGTCAGCGCACGGAGCCGCCGTCTCGAGCAACAGCTCTATCATCAACTGGGAAAGCCTCTCTTACAAGACAAGCGAGGGCATGTCGCTGCATTTCCCGGCCAGGAGCAGCACCTCGTTTGCAGCGGCGTTCAGCTCGTCGTCGTTCGCCGATGACTTTCATTCTTCTGACGGCTGGGGCAGCACGTCCGCCCTGGCGAGTATCGTCTCCCCATCGGGCTCGGCCATAGGAAGCGCCTTTACCAACCCGAGGACCCTCTTCGCCTCTGCAACCGCTTCATCCGCATTCGGCAGCCCGTTCCAGTCCGACGCAGCAGCGCTCCGCTCCGCAGGGTTCAGCGTGTCGGGGAGCGGAGACCTGACGGTGAGCGTCGGCTACAGTTTATCGCAGAGCCTGAGCACTTCGCTCTTCCGCGAGTTTGCAGAGGGCTTCGCCTTCGCAGGGCTCCTCCTGTACTATGACGATAACTCGGCGGTGGCAGCCGACACCGATGTCATTCTGAACTCCATCCTCGACGGCGACTCGCTCTTCGCCTCCCGCACCGGAACCCTGAGCGCCACGTTATTCTTCAATGACGGACAGGGCGGGTTCTTCGACGTGCTCGGCTCCGGCCATTCCGCCGTTGCTCCTGTCCCCGAGCCCTCCACCGTCATTCTCCTGGGTGCGGGGCTGGCAGGCATGGGGCTTTTACGGAAGCGGTTCAAACGCAGCGCCTAGAGATAAGCCTAGAGATAAGGAGGATGGCATGATACCGGTTACTGCTCCGTTAAGGAGAGCGCCGGGGGTTGCTCTGACCCTGGCGGCGCTCTTCCTTATCGCACTTCCCTCATTGCTCCAGGCATACACCTGCGAGCGCATCATCACTGCTGACGTGGTCGCCATCAACCAGTCTATCCCCCTCAACAGGTTCGGCGCGATCAGTCCCGACGGGATGATCTTCGCCCTGAAGCGGGATGTGGTCATGAGCAGCGGAGGCGCTTCGCTGCGGCCGGATAAGCGACCGCGTCCGCTCGTGCTGCGCATGAATGCCGGGGACTGCCTCCGGATCACCTTTACGAATCTCCTCGACGGCGTCCAGGGAGACCAGCCTGCGACACGGGCGGCCTCGATCCATGTAAACGGCCTGCAGCTCGTCAATTCGATCACGGATGACGGCTCCAATGTCGGGACCAATCCGAGCAGTCTCGTCATGCCCGGCGACACCGCCGTCTATACGCTCTACGCTGAAAAGGAAGGCACGCACCTTCTCTACAGCACCGGCGCCATGACCGGCGGCGAGGGCAACAGCGGCTCGCTCGCCTTCGGCCTCTTCGGCGCGGTGAACGTACAGCCGAAGGGAGCCGAATGGTATCGCAGCCAGCTCACAAGGGCCGAGATTGATATGGCTGCCGACCGGGACAAGAACGGCACGGTCGACTATGACGAACAGACTGCCGATGGGCACCCGCTGATCGATTACGACGCGAAGTATCCTGCAGGTTATGCCTATAAGGAGGGACAGCCGGTCATAAGGATACTGAACGACTACAACGAGATCGTCCATTCAGACCTGACCGCTATCATCACCGGCCCGTACCGCGGCCCGTTCCCTGCAGGCACCTACAAGCCCAACCCGGCATATCCGGACAGGGACCAGCCGTTCCGCGAGTTCACCATCCTGTTCCACGACGAGATCGGCGCGGTTCAGGCATTCCCCGAGTTCAATGATCCTGTCCTGGGTTTCACCCTGCACGGGATAAGGGACATGTTCGGCATCAACTACGGGGCTGCGGGGCTCGGCTCGATGCTGCTCGCCAACAGGAAGGGCGTGGGCCCGAACAGGAACTGCGCCGAGTGCGCCTATGAGGATATGAGCTTCCTCTCGTGGGCGAACGGCGATCCGGCGATGGTAGTCGACAATCCCGCCAATACGGGGCTGCAGGCGACGAAGGCGCTCTATCCCGACGACCCCTCGAATGTCTACCACAGCTACATCGCCGACCATACGAAGTTCCGGATACTCCATGCAGGCAAAGAACACCACATCTTCCATCTCCACAACCACCAGTGGCTCTTCAACCCCGATGACGACAACTCCACTTATCTCGACAGCCAGGCAATAGGGCCGGGCTCGTCCTACAACCTCGAGATCGCCTACAACGGCGGCGGCAACCGCAACCAGTCGTACGCCGATTCGATCTTCCACTGCCACTTCTACCCGCACTTCGCGAGCGGCATGTGGTCGCTGTGGCGCGTGCATGACGTCTTTGAAAACGGCACGATACTCGATGCCGACGGCAGGCCCGCGCCGAAATCTCGGGCGCTCCCCGACGG
This sequence comes from Nitrospirota bacterium, assembly GCA_040752355.1. NCBI lineage: Bacteria > Pseudomonadati > Nitrospirota > Nitrospirota bacterium. The sequence continues at coordinate 63,671 of JBFMHE010000006.1, forward strand.
CGAGATACTGGCGGGCTCGCCGATCCCCGGTCTCGTGCCGCTCCCGGGACTGCCCATGGCGCCCATGCCGGCGAACGTGCAGCTCGTCGCAGCGGACATTACCGGCGACGGCATACCGGATTCGAGCCAGATCGACCTGAACGACGACGGGATACCGGATTTCAGACAGGTGCAGGATGTCACTATAGCAAAGAACCCCGGGTACCCGTTTCACATGCCTGCCGTCGCAGGCCATGAGCCGCCCGAGCCGCCCTTGAGCAAGCTCTTCGACGGCGGGTTCCCAAGGCATGTAATGGCTGCAGGAGTGCAGGTGGCGGTCACCAACAGGTTCGAGATTACCAGTGAGCTCCACAATGCGACTGCCTACCGCCTCCCCGAGGCAGGGACGCATGTCGAGAAGACCACCATCGACTTCCATGCGACAAGATTCCACCCGACCTTCACGCCCGAAGGCGCGCCTGCGCAGTTCGAGACTAACGGACGTCCCGCCGTGCGTGGCGCGCCGTTCGCCGACCCCTGCAAGCTCGACAACGGCACGCCGGTGGCGGTCAACCGCACCTACAAGGGAGCGGTCATCGATCCCGATGTGAAGATCAACAAGGCGGGCTGGCATTTCCCCCAATCGCACATCGTCGCCCTGTGGGAGGATGTAGCGCCTCTCATGTCAGGGGCAAAAGCGCCCGAGCCGTTCATCTTCCGCACCAACTCCGAGGATTGCATAGAGTTCCACCACACCAATCTCACGGCGCACGAAGAGGAAGCCAACGCTTTTCAGATCAGGCACAACACAGTGATGATCGGCCAGCACATCCACCTGGTCAAATTCGATGTCCAGGCCTCCAACGGCGGCTCGACCGGCTACAACTATGAGGATTCGAGCATGAGTCCCGAAGCGGTTCGCCACCACATCCATGCCGTCAATGAAACCGGGGGCATCATCAATGAGGATGGAACCCGGACACCGCTGGTCGCGCAGCCGCATCCCTTCTTCAAAGATGTGCCCGGCGTGGACGCGCTCGGCGCACAGACAACGGTCTATCGCTGGTATGCGGACTCCCTTTTGAACAACCAGGGAGTGGACAGGACATTGGGCAATGTCTTCACCCATGACCACATGACGCCTTCGACCAACCAGCATACCGGTCTCTACGGCATGTTCATCGTCGAGCCCAAAGGATCGAGCTGGCGCAACCCGGAGACCGGAGCATTCTTCGGCACACGCGCCGACGGAGGCCCGACGAGCTGGAGGGCCGATATCCTCACCGCCAACCCGCGGGACAGCTTCCGCGAGTTTGTTTTCATGTTCCAGGACTTCCAGCTCGCGTTCCTCAAAGGCGCGTGCGTTGCGCCGGGAGACCCTTCGTGCCTCGACGTGCTCAAGGCGGTAAATCCTCCGGGCAAGGTGGAAGTAGGCCTGCCGTTCCTGCTCGCGCCGCCTGACGTCTGCCCCGGCGGAGTGGAGCCCCCCTGCCCTGAAGCCATCTCGGCGGACGACCCCGGGACCTTCTCGGTGAACTTCCGGAACGAGCCCATCGCCCTTCGCGTGCGCGATCCTCAAACCAACAAGCAGGCTGCGGGGCTCAAGGGAGACCTGGCGTATGCCTTTGCTTCGCGCACCGACCGCGCAGACCCGGCATTCAACATGCAGCCCGCGTTTTATCCGCCGCTTACTGCGGATGTGCGGCCGAGCGACCCCTTCACCCCGATGATGAGGGTCTATGAGAACGACCGGGTGAGGATCAGGATACAGGTCGGCGCGCAGGAAGAGGGACATATCTTTTCGATGCACGGCGTCAAGTGGCTGCAGGAGTTCGCGAGCCCGAACTCTGGCTACCGGAACGCCCAGATGATGGGGATATCCGAACAGTTCATCCTCGATGTGCCGATCAACCCGAATCGTACACAACTGGGAGTTGCAACAGACTACCTCTACACAACCAATGCAGCGGTCGACGGCTACTGGAACGGCACATGGGGCCTGATGCGCGCCTACTCGACCCTGAGGGGCGATCTCAGACCGCTGCCGAGCAACCCGGTCGGGCCGCTGGGCCTCAACATCCTCAACATCGCGAGCTTTCCGGGCATGTGTCCTTCGACCGCGCCGCTCAAGAAGTTCGACGTCACCGCAGTCACCGCACAGAATGCGCTGCCGGGCGGGACCCTGATATACAACTCCCGCACGGAAAACGGCGGTCCGCTGAACGACCCGACCGCGCTGCTCTATGTGAGGACAGCGGACCTCGACGCCTACGGCAAGCTCAAGGCGAACGTCCCGGTCGAGCCCCTTATACTGAGGGCCAATGCAGGCGATTGCATCGAAGTAACGCTCAGGAACAAGTTGCCCGTGCAGTTGCCCGATCCCGGCGATCCGGATACGTGGGGCTTCAGCACCCTTCCGATGATCGTGAACAACTTCAATTCAAATGAGCTGAGGCCGTCGAGCCATGTGGGGCTCCACCCGCAGCTCGTGGCCTATGATGTAACAAAGAGCGACGGGGCCAACGTAGGGATCAATGTCGCCCAGACCGTTGCGCCGAACGGCACGAGGACGTACCGCTGGTATGCAGGAGACATCAAGTTCAACAGCGCAACCCGCCTGCTCTCCGCAATCCCTGCCGAATTCGGGGCGACGAATCTCATCTCTTCCGACAGGATCAAGCACAGCAACAAGGGGGCTATCGGGGCGCTGGTCATCGAGCCGAAAGGCGCAAGCGTGATCGAGGATTACGGGACCCGCGCCGCGGCAACGGTGAAAAAGCCCGACGGCAGCTCGTTCCGGGAATTCGTCCTCCTCTTCCAGGACGATGTGAACCTGAGGTTCGGCAGCGATGCCTTCGGGTTCGCTGCAGGCGACGCCGTGCCCAACACTGCCGAGGCCGAAGACCCGGAGGATTCGGGACAGAAGGCCCTCAATTACCGCACCGAGCCGTTCTGGTTCCGCCTCGGGTTTGCGCCGGACACTCCTTTGATGATGACCCGCGAAGAGGACTTCAGCAACGTCCTCTCCAATGACCTGATCGGCGGCGACCCCGAGACACCGGTCTTCACCGCGAAGAAGGGAGCGCCGACGCGGTTCCGCATACTCCAGCCCGGCGGGCATGCGCGCAACCATGTCTTCACCCTGCACGGCCATACATGGCAGCGGCAGCCTTACCAGAACAATTCAACGGTGATAGGCGACAGGCCGCTTTCGTTCCTGATGAGCGCGCAGGAGGGTCATGGGCCGGCCAACCACTTCGACGTCGTCCCGCAGCACGGGGCCGGCGGCAATTTCAACGTAAAAGGCGACTACCTCTACCGCGACAATGCGTCGTTTTTCCTCGACGGCGGCATGTGGGGTCTGTTCAGGGTAACCGAGTAAAAGCGTTATTACCACAGAGGACACAGAGTGTACAGAGAAAAAATTCTCGAAGAAAATAATGATTTCTCTCCATGCCTCCGTGTCCTCTGTGGTTCAAGAGCACATTAATCCGGAAGGGAGGAGCTTCTGCAAGGTGAGAAACAATAGCGTCGTTTTCATTATTCTTTTCTGCCTCTTCGCATGTATAGCCGCCGACTCATTTGCTGACAGCGACGGGGTCAGGATAGAGTTCTCGGCAATACCGCTCAATGCCGGAGAGCTTCGTGAAGGTGGCCATGCGACCATGCGCTTCAGGATTACGAACACCGGGACCGGCGAGCCCTTGACTTCGCTGAGGCCGATGGTATGGATCGACCGCACGAATGGACCGGGCGAAAGGAGCGCCGGCAGTCTCGCCTGTGAAGACAGGGTCGGCGCACACCTTCAGCGGCGGCTGGGCGCCCGTCCCGATATCGACCTGGGCGGCTACTTCATCCTCACGATGAACAGCGACGCCTCCCTCTCCGTCATAGACCCGATGAACGGCGTCAAGGGCATCACGCAGCTCTATGCAATGGTCACCCTCGATGCGCCCGGCGAAGACTGGGCTGCGGACAGCGACAGGGGGAAGCTCTTCGTCACCATGCCGTCGGTCCGCAAAGTCGCGGTCGTGGATACGGGAACATTCAAGGTGCTCAAAAATATCGACGCAGGGAGCGCACCTGGCCGCATCGCCCTGCAGCCTGACGGAGCATATGTGTGGATCGGCAATAACGCAGGAGATAGAGATGAAAGCGGTGTCGTGGCAATCGATGCGGAAAGGCTCACTGTTGCCGCCCGCATTCCGACCGGCGCAGGACATCATGACATGGCGTTCTCCGAAAACAGTCGCTATGTCTTCGTCACGAGCGACAAGGACAGGACCGTCTCGGTCATCGATACGCAGTTATTAAGAAAGATAAAAGACATCGAGACCGGAGGGGTACCTGTCGCCATAGCCTTTTCTCAGGCAAGCGGAGCGGTCTATGCCGCCAGCGAAGATGATGGCGTCATCACGGTCATCGATGCTCAGAGACACGAGATCACCGCGCGGTTCGGAACAGCGCCCGGAATCGCTGCGCTGCGCTTCAGTCCCGACGGACGCTGGGGTTTTGCAGTGAATGCGAAGAAGGACCTCGTACATATCATCGATGCGATGAGCAACAGGGCAGTCCATTCAGTAGGGACCGGGGCTGCTCCGTATCAGGTAGCATTTACCGGCAAGGCCGCCTATATCCGCTCGCAAGGGACCGGGGACATCACGCTTATTCACCTGTCTGACCTGGACACGAACGCCCCGCGCGCCGCTCTCAGGATACCGATCGGGCAGAGCGCTCCGCAGGCATCTCCCTCTTATTCACTCGCCCCTGCCCTCTTCCCTGCGCCTGAAGGAGACGTCATGCTGATCACCAATCCTGCCGACACGCTCACGTATTACTACCGGGAAGACATGCAGGCGCCCATGGGAACCTTCAAGAACTACGGCCGATCGCCCAGGGCGGTAAGGGTGGTGGACAGGGGCCTCCGGGAAAAAGGCGACGGTACTTACACGGCCGGAATAAGGCTCCCGGAAAGCGGCGCCTACCAGGTCGCCTTTTTCATCGATACCCCAAAGGTTGTCGAATGCTTTGAGCTCACCGTACCTCCCGGTCACCGGCTGTCGAACAAGCACGATAAAGGGCTTCTCAAGGTAGAGTTCCTCACCAGGGAGACGAAAATACGCCCCGGCGAAAAGGTCGGGCTGCAGTTCAGACTGACGGATGCCGTGAGCAATGAACCGAAGGACGGCGTCGGCGACCTCATTGTCCTTGCATCCCTTGCGTCGGGCCAGTGGCAGCAGCGGTACCAGGCAAAGCCCGTGGGCGGAGGCATTTACGAAACGCAGCTCAGTCTCCCCCGTCAAGGCGTGTATTACGTATTCTTATCGAGCCCTTCATTAAAAGCAGGATTCAACCGCATGGAGCATCTGGTGCTGCAGGCAGCAGATAAATGAAACGGCAGGAGTTTTGAGAGGTTCAGAAAAAGGAGAAAGCACATGAGAACGAAAACAAGAGCGCTCATCACGCTGCTGGTCGGACTGCTTATCGTCATGGCCGGCCCGCCGTCCTACGCCGTATTGAAGGCGGTAGGGCCTGTCTCGCAAAGTACGGGGTTCTTCCCGGCGTGGTACTCTGATCGCAACAACGACGCGTTCGAGCTCTGTCTGCCGTCTCCGGGCCCCGAGCTCCAGAACGGGTACTGTCTGCTGCTCCCCGCAGATATTCCCGATCCGAATGCGCCCGTATCGTTCCCGAACAACTTCCCTGAAGAGGCGTTCTGGTGGTCGGCCGGCGCCACGATCGACCTGGGCAACGGCAATTCGGCAGACCTGGTACTGGCGCTCGAAGCGGCGTTCCTCAACGGGGCGCCGGCGGCAGGAGACCAGGTGAGCTTCGGCAGGGTCCGCATCCGGATCGATACTGACGCGGTCGGGACTTACACCGTAACTCATCCTTTCGGCGTCGAAACCTTTACCGTCACCGCCGAGGAGGCGGGCAACCGCGCCATCAACTTTACCAGGGATATCGGCATCACTACGCCCGGAGACTTCACCGGCGCGCTCATCAGCGATATCGGCCCCTTCCTCAAAGCGTCGGCAGCGCCGGGCGGAGCTCCGCTTCCCTACGTAGAGCTCATTCCCGGAAAGTTCTATGTCGCCGATCCCAACACGCCTACAAATGTTACCGGCAGCCCCTTCAATACGAATTTCTTCCGCGTCGAGGGCCCCGCAGGATTCGCTGCCGTGGAGACGACCGACTTCAATCTGCAGGGGAGAGTGTTCAGGGGCACTCCGGTAACGATCGACCGCGCAACCTACCGCAGGACAGGCGGCAACATCATAGTCGATGCATGGGCGAACTCTCTCAGCGGAGCTTCACTTGCAGCAGGTCTTGTCGGCAGCCCCCAGGCTTCAATGCAAGGGAGCAACGAGAGCTTTTTCGGCAGCTTCACCGCTTCGTTACTGCCGTCATTGATTGAAGTGACGGCGTCGATGACAGGCAGGCTCACCTCTACCGTCCAGAGCTCCTTAAGCGATGTCGTTTCCATCTCTCAGGCCGACTTCGACAGCGGCTCAGGGGTGCTGACGATAGCGGCAGCGTCGAGCGATCAGAACGTTGCCACACTGATTGTCGAGAGCATCGGCGCTGTTTCAAACGGCGGCGCCGCGACCTTCACGCTCCCGATTCCGCCTTCAAGCGTTACCGTCACCTCACCCCAAGGAGGGTCTGATACCGAGCCGGTCACGATCGTGGCAGGGGCTTCAGGGAATATTCCACCCGTTGCAACGGCTGACGCTTATTCGGTCAATGCAAACGCAACCCTTACCGTAGCGGCTCCGGGCGTGCTCGGCAACGATACCGATCCCGACAACAACCTTCCGCTTACCGCCGTCCTGGTGACCGGCCCTTCAAACGGTTCGTTGACGCTGAATGCCAACGGCTCCTTCACGTACGCGCCGAATCTCAATTTTGCGGGAACGGACAGCTTCACCTACAACGCGCGCGACAGCCTCGGCGCATTGTCCCCTGCGGCAACCGTGACGATCACGGTCAACCAGGTGGTAAACACTCCGCCGACGGCGGCGAACGATGCGTATATCGTCAACGCAAATACTGTGCTGAATGTCCCGGCTCCCGGAGTGCTCGGCAACGATAGCGACCCTGACGGGAACCTGCCGCTCACCGCAGTTCTGGTAACCGGCGTGTCCAACGGCTCGCTGACCCTGAATGCCAACGGTTCGTTTACGTACACCCCCACTGCAGGCTTCAGCGGCACCGACAGCTTTACCTACCGCGCACAGGACAGCCTCGGCGCCCTGTCAGCGCTCGCGGCGACGGTGACGATAACCGTCAATGCCCCTGAATCCATCGCCATCACAAGGGCCGAATTCAGGATTACCGGGAGCGAGTGGAGAGTTGAAGGGACCAGCGCGCCTCTGGGCGTGGGAACCGGCAACACCATCACGATCTATCTCGGTCCCACCGTGGGAGGCCCGGTGATCGGTACAGCCACCGTGCTGGCCGACGGCACATGGATACTCAGGCAGACAGGGATCAACCCCGGCAGTATCCGCACCGTGAGCGCTCAATCGAGCAGCGGCGCCCGATCGGAAGGGTTCCCGTTACGGGTACGGTTCTAAACGATTCCGGGCCTGCAGGTCCCAGGAGATCTGCATAAAAAGGTGGAGGGGACTGTCCCAATTTACGGACCGCAGCGGAGCGGAGGTCGTAGAATAGGGACTGTCCCCGGCTCTTGGCAAGACGAGTGGACACAGCCCATCATGAAAGGAGATGAAACGACATGAGGAAAATGATCTTACTTCTGGCGATAGCACTGGCGATAGTCCCTTGTACCGCATGGGCTGCGCTGACAACGCTGACGTTTGATGAAGCACCGTTTCAGCCGGCAGATGGTCTGACTGTTCAAGGAGTTACTTTCGGCTTTCAGTCGGCAAACCCATCTCCGTCAGCAAACTACAATGTTCCCGTCCCTTTCCCCTTGACCTACATTCAAAACGCTGCCCTGGTAGGAGATGGTGACGGCGTGCTGACGCTTGATTTTGCCGCCAATCCTACACCGACGCTCCGGTTCGGCGTTGCACAGACTTCTCTGGAGGCATTGACCCCCGGCTTCAGCGTTATACTCTTCGACCCGAACCTCCTGGAGCTCAGCACCATCGACGTCAACACAAGCCCGCTCCTGAGCTTTTCAGAGGGCCTATTTGACTATTCAGGAGCACTGGTAGGGTTCGCCGCTATCAGATTCGCCATAGGTGAACAAGGCGAATTCGCTCTCGACAATCTCACCTACGGGACGCCGGACAATGTAGTTCCCGAGCCCTCTACCTTCCTGCTCCTCGGTGCAGGTATCGCAGGGGTAATCGTGATGAGAAGAAAGCTGAAAGTGAATTAGCACGGTCCGCCCATCTCTGAACCGGGAAACGGGGGGAGGGCATCTTCTTTCAGGAGGAGCCCTCCCCTTCGCTTACCAATACTTTATTCGGCGAGGGGGCATTCGACGGCTTGCGCCTCTGGAAGCCCGTGCTGTCAGTAGAACGCCTTGAGGGTCGCCTCGAGTTTTTCTCGATGGAGGGGCTGCTTGACGAGAGGCCCGTCCTTGAGCATCGGCAGCTTCTCCTCGAAGGGCTGCCGGTCGTTCCTGTAGATCACGCCGAGGGGAATGCGGTCTCCCCATTCGAGGGCCTTTGCAAAGGCCTGTGCCCTGTCCCCGGGGTTGTAATCGGGGCTGAGGTGATACGCCCGCTCTCTATACCACTGGAAGGTGTTGAGCTTGTTGAACGTGACGCAGGGCTGCAGGATATCGACGAGCGCGAAGCCGTTATGCCGGACCGCTTCCTTCACCATGCTCTTCAGGTGTTCGGTGTCTCCCGCAAAGCTCCGTGCCACAAAGCTGCAGTCGAGGGCGACAGCGAGAGCGACCGGGTTGAGCTGCTCCGAAAGAATGCCGAAGGGCTGATTCTTCGTCACCATCCCTTCCATACTCGTGGGCGACCCCTGCCCCTTGGTGAGCCCGTAGATCTGGTTGTCGTGCACGAAGAGCTTGACGCCGATATTCCGCCGCAGCGCGTGCAGGAAGTGGTTCCCGCCCTCGCCGTAGCAGTCGCCGTCGCCCGCAACGGCGAAGACATGCAGGTCATGGTTCGCGAGCTTCATCGCCTGCGCCGTGGGCAGCGTCCTGCCATGGAGCGTATTGAAGGTATTGCAGTTCAGGTAGTGGGGGAACTTGCCTGCCTGCCCGATACCCGAGACGATGACGAACTGGTGCGGCTCCATCCCCAGCTCTACCATCGCCTCCTTGAAGGTCTTGAGAATCGGAAAGTTGCCGCAGCCCGGACACCACGCCGGGGTGCGGCCTTTATACTCTTGCAGGGTGGACATGCAGTTCTCCTATGAGGTCTTCTATAGTGAACGGTCTGCCGTCGTAACGGTTGATCTTCTCCTTGAATTCGTACCCCGTCTCCATCTTCATGAGGAGCGCGAACTGGCCGAGGGCGTTCTGCTCGATGCAGACGGCGCGGCGGGCGTTGCGCAGCACGCTGAGATAATCGAAGGCGTCGGTCGTCGGAAACGGAGCGATCTCGCTGAAGTGGAGCATGGCGATATCGATCTCCTTTGCGAGCAGGTCCACCGTCTCCCGCATCACCCCGTACATCGAGCCCCAGCCCACGAGCACCAGCTCGGGATGAGCGCTGCCGTAGAAGAGCGGCGGCGCGATCTCCTGCCTGATGAGCGGCAGCTTCTTGAGCATCCGCTTCTGCACCATCCTGATCCTGGTCTCCGCGTCCTCCACGATATGCCCCTCCTCGTCATGCTCATCGCTGTCTACGGAGACGACATGCCGCGCGTCTCCGGGCACGGCCAGGGGAGATACGCCGGTCTCGGTATACGCGAACCGCTTGTACTCCGCACGCTTGGCGAACTCTTCACCGCGCAGCCGGTAATCGACATACCCTATCTTCCCGAGGTCGAAGCCGTCGAAGGTCCACTGCGAGTCCGCGAGGTACTGGTCCGTAAGGATGATCACCGGGATCTGGTATTTCTCCGCCAGGTCGAAGGCCTTGCCGGCCAGGGAGAAGGCCTGCTCCGGCGTGCCCGGCGCAAGCAGCACGCGGGGGAACTCGCCGTGTCCGGCATGCAGGGCAAAGAGCAGCTCGCCCTGCTCGGTCCTCGTCGGGAAGCCTGTTGCAGGCCCCGGCCGCTGCCCCAGGGCGATCACCACCGGCATCTCGATCATCCCGGCCAGGGATACCCCCTCGACCATGAGCGCGAAGCCGCCGCCCGAGGTGCCGGTCATCGACCGCACTCCTGCATAGGACGCCCCGAGCGCCATATTGATCGCCGCGATCTCGTCCTCGGCCTGTTCGACGATGATGCCGTACTCTTTCTGTTTGCCGGTAATGTAGGTCATGATCCCTGTCGAAGGGGTCATGGGATACGCTGAATAGAACTTGCATCCCGCGGCGATGGCGCCGAACCCGAGCGCGTCGTTCCCCGCCACCAGCATCTTCGGCCGGGAACGGGGCGCTGCGGAAAAGGAGCAGGCGGGACACTCTCTCACCGCAAAGTCGTGGCCTGCCTGGGCGGACTTGATGTTCGCCTCGATGACGCTCGACCCCTTTTTCTCGAAGACCTCTCCGATGATCTCCTTGAGGATATCGAGCTCGATGCCGAGCATGCCGAGCACCGCTCCGGTAGCGACGGTATTTTCCATGATCTTGCTGCCGCCGTGCTCGACAGCGAGCCTGACGAACGGAATGTCCAGGAACTGCGGCCCCTCGTAGGTCCGCTTGAGGGTGGCCGAGTCGTAGATGATCAGACCGTTCTCCACCAGCTCCTTCCCGTGGAAGACCACGCTGTCGTTATCGAGAGCGATGACGATGTCGATGGCGTTCCGCACCGCGGTTACGGGCGCGTCGCTGAAGCGTATGAGATAGAAATTATGGCCCCCCCTGATGCGCGACTCGTAATCCTGGTGGGTCAGGACATGATAGCCGCTCCGGGAAAAGACCCGGGAGAGCGAATCGCCTATGGTCTGTATCCCCTGCCCGGCCTCGCCGCCTATCTTTATAGAATAATCCATGATCGCCTCCGTGCGGTCCCCTCTCCATTTTTATAAAAAGTATAAATCATGCAAGAAGACCCCGCAACCCCCCTGCCCGGTGTGCTAAGCACTCTAATTTTCGATAGCACGCCGGGATGAATGGCTTTATACTATAAGTAAATTGCACCTTTGCCTTCCATCCGGACCTCAACGCTGCTTACCAGGAGAGCCTATGCACAATATTCCGCCTGCACAGAACATTCTGATCGTCGATGAGCACGATAACTGTATCGGCGAGGAGGACAAGGAGCGCTGCCACGACGGCGACGGCATCCTCCACCGCGGGTTCCTCGCCATGCTCTTCACAGACAGGGGAGAGCTCGTTCTCGCCCGCAGGAGCGCTCGGAAGCGGCTCTGGCCCGGCTTCTGGGACGGGACCGTCGCGAGCCATGTGCTCAGGGGGGAAGATTATCTGCTGGCATCGCGGCGCCGGCTGATCGAAGAAACAGGCCTCGTCGCCGACAGCATACGGTACCTGTTCAAATTCCGGTACAAGGCAGGATACAGGGATGCGGGCACCGAGCACGAGATCTGCGCCGTCACCCTCGTCACCGACATCGACGAGGAGCAGCTGCTTCCGGACAGCAGCGAGATTGCCGAGCTCAGGACGATCGATCCGCGCAGCATCGTTATCGATCGTGCGAGCGAAGAATACACCCCGTGGCTTATCTTGGCCCTCGACCATATGCGGCAGCAGCGGCAGGTCTGGCCTGTTGCCGCACCCTGAGCCCGCCCGGGCCGGAGGCCGTGCAACAGGAGGAACTATTTCTTGATCTGCGCCTTCCGGTATTCGATATAGGCGTCCTTTATGGCCACATAAGGCTCGAGGGCCGCTTCCTTCAGGTCTTCATATTCGCCGAGCTGCAGCGATGTCCTGTTGACCTGATCGTAGGAACGGACAGCGAGCTGCGACTCGAAAGGAGTAATGTAGGTGACCGGGTTCAGAAAGCCGTCGCCTACCCGTCCTACGGTGTCCCTCAGCGTCGACGGTCCGAGGAACGGCCACACGATATAGATGCCGCCGCCCACCCCGTAGGCGCCGAAGGTCTGGCCCAGGTCCTCTTCCTGCGGGTTGATATCATAGTGCATCTTGGCGACATCGAAGAGACCGGCGATGCCGATGGTCGAGTTGATGCCGAAGCGGGCGAGCTCGTTGCCTGCTGCCTTGGGCTTGCCCTGCAGAAGGGAGTTGACGAAGCGTATCGGCATGGTGATGTTATCGAAAAAGTTCCTGACCGAGACACGGGCCTGCTCGGGGACGACGGCATTGTACCCGCGGGAGACCGGTTTCAACACCCAGAAGTAGAGACGGTCATTGAAGTGGTACATCAGGCGGTTCCACGGCTCGAGGGGATCGGCAATGGCCGCCTCCTCTACCGCTTCCTCTTCAAACAGATCGTCGCCGAGCCCGTCCGCCGGGGTCTCGACCCCTTTGATCGCCTCGCCCGCAGGGGTCTGCGCCGGTGAGGCACAAGGCACGAGCAGCACGACCGCAATACACACCGCCCCGAAAACGTTCTTCACACGCATATTCCCTCTCCTCTTACAAGGTTCATATGAAATCGTAAAGAGTATACCATCATTATCGCGGAAAATTGAAAGACCATGAGCGTCGAGAGCTCCCCGCCCCGCAAGGGCGCCCGGTCACTTCCCGCTGCCCCGGGCAAGCCTCTCGATCCTGTTCCTGAGCGTCTCCATGAGGCCCTCGAATCCTTTCTTCTTAAGAATGCTTACGAATTGGGAACGCGTCAGGGCGAGCTGGCTCACTCCTTCGATGCGGATATCGGCAATCCGCCATCCTCCCTCCAGCTTCCGGAGCTGATAGTGGAACGCCACCTCGTCCTTTCCCGGCTTGTCCGGTACGCCGAGCCTGCTCACCACCGTCACGGTGCCGCGGAGCGGCTCTGCTGCCGAGACGATGGTGAAGGTCTCGCCGGCATACTCGTCGAACCGTCCGGCATAGGTGGCGATGGTCCAGTCGGTATAGGCCTTCAGATACCGCTGCCGCTGCTCCTCGCTGAAGGTCGCCCAGTATCTCCCCGCGGCAGCACGTGCCGTGTACGAGAGGGCGAAGGAGTCCCTGATTACCGGCGCGAGGAGCTCGTAGCGTCCCCGGTAGCCGAGCCGGTCACCGCCCTTCATCGACTTCAGGAGGGCCTCGTTGAACTGTTTGATCACCGATGCCGGATCGGCCTGCTGGGCCGCTGCCTGAAGCGGCAGCAGCACGAGCGCGGAGACAGCGGCGAGGACGAGCGCTGCCGTCGCTCCTATCGGGCTCTTCTTTCGCTCCCTTCGATTCATAACGCTATCTCTCCTTGGCTCTGTCCGGTGCCGGCATTGAGCAGTGATGCGTTTCTGCTATCATTATTAATAATACCCCGAAAGCTTCTTTTGTTAAACGGATAATCCGCGCTTGGTACGCGCCGCCTGGCAGAGCGGCGGCAGGCAGCGACGCGTGGCTCCCTAAACAACGGCAATGCTCGACCGATACAGGGAACATTCATTGCGGCTCCTCGAGTGGTGGATCGCACTCATGCAGCGCCGCGCTGCGGCGGTCCTCGCCATCGCCGCGCTCGTCACTGCCGGGGCGATCTATTATTCCTCAGCGAACTTCAGGATAACGGTCGATGTCAACCAGATGATCGCCGAAGATCTCCCTTTCCGGAAGCTCGAAAGGGACCTCGAGCGGGCGCTCCCGAAACATACCGATACGATCGTCGTGGTGATCGAGGCGCCTCTGCCTGAGCGTGCTGTTCAGGCGCGGGAGCGGCTGGCCTCCCATCTGAGAGAGAAGCAGCAGCTCTTCAAGGATGTCTACGAGCCGGGAGGCGGCCCCTTCTTCGAGAGGAACGGTCTCCTGTACCTCGATACAGGAGCCCTGCAGGAGACAGCCGACCATCTCGCTGCAGCGCAACCGCTCCTCGCCCTGCTCCTGGAAGATCCGAGCCTGCACGGCTTCTTCTCGGTGCTCGAGACCGCGGTGAGCCGGTCAGAGGAGGTCGAGCTTCCTGAAGAGACCCTCGGCAGCCTCTTCGACCGGATGAGTGCGGCGTTCGAGGGCGTGATGAGCAGTCGTCCTTACTCCCTGTCCTGGCAGGAGCTCATGCTCGGTGAAAGGGCCGCGGTCGAGCAGCGCCGCCAATTCATCATTCTCCAGCCCCGCCTCGACCTGGCGAGTCTCACCGCAGGCGCGGAGCCCCTCGAAGCCATCCGGCGCGCGGCGCACGAGCTCCGCCTCGACGGGAGCCGGGGCGTAACAGTGCGCATAACCGGCGATGTCGCCCTGTCGTACGAGAATCTCATGACGGTCGAACGGAGCGTAGGAGGCGCCTCCTTTCTCTCCCTCGTCCTCGCGGGCACTATACTGGCGATAGGCCTCAAGGGCTCGGGGCGCCTGATACTCGCAAGCCTCGCGACGCTCATCTCTGGCCTCATCTGCACCATGGGGTTCGCCATCGCAGCGGTCGGCAGCCTGAATCTCATCTCCATAACCTTCGCAGTGCTCTTTATCGGGCTGGGCATCGACTACAGCTACCAGTTCTGCCTCCGCTACCGGGAGCTCATCCAGGCGGGAGTGGAGAACAGACAGGCGATCGCCACCACTGCACGGGGAGTCGGGATGAGCCTCCTGCTCGCGTCCCTCACGACCGCTATCGGTTTTTATTCGTTCATCCCGACCTCGTATGCCGGCGCTTCGGAGCTGGGGCTCATATCCGGCACCGGCATGTTCATCAGTTTCCTTGCAAACTTCACGATCCTGCCGGCGATACTCACCCTTCTGCCCGTGAGGCGGGGAAAGCATGCCGAGAGAGAGGGAGCACCCCTGCCCCTCGAGGAGAAGGTGATGATGCTGCCCTACCGGCACACCGGGGCCGTCATCATAGGGGCGCTCGTTATCGGAGCAGGGGCCGCTGCCCTGCTGCCCCGCCTCTCCTTCGACTATAATCCGTTGAATCTCTATAACCCGGCGTCGGAATCCGTGACAACAGCAAAGGCGCTCTTTAAAGATCCCGCAACAGCGCCCTGGACCGCCTCGGTCCTCGTGGAAGGAGCGGAGGAGACCCGGGAGCTGGCCCGACGTCTGGAGCGGCTCGACGAAGTCGGATCGGCGGTCACCGTTTTCGATTTCGTGCCCGATAACCAGTCCGAAAAGCTCGGCGTCATCGCCGACATGGCGCTCTTCATGCCGCCGGTTCCCGAAGGGATCGCGATCCGGCACCGGGGCTATGCCGAAACCCTCGAAGCTCTCGCGTCGTTTGAGGAGGCGTTGAGGCATCTCTCTTCTTCCTCCCCTCAGCTCGCACCGAGCGCCCGACGGCTGCTCGAGCGCATAGACCGGTTCAAGGCCTTTGCGAAGAATACGCCGCAGGGAGAACAGGCCTTTACCGCGCTCTCGGATCGGCTGCTCTCCACACTGCCTATGCTCCTCTCCAGGCTCGACCGCTCGCTCCAGGCTGCCGAGGTCTCTCTGAATGACCTCCCCCGGGAGCTGGTGGATCGCTCCGTGACCGCAGACGGACGGTACCGGATCCAGGTCTTCCCTCGGGGAGACCTTACGGATATCCGGGCACTTCAACGCTTTGTGGCTGCGGTGCAGACCGTTGCTCCCGGGGCTACCGGCTCCCCGGTCACCATCCTGGAGTCGGGCCGCGTAGTCGTTGCATCCTTTCGTCAGGCATCCCTCTACGCCCTGCTGGCTATTACGGCGTTCCTGCTCATCCAAATGCGGAGTGTCACGGCGACGCTGCTCATCCTCTCGCCGCTCGTGCTCGCGCTGCTCATGACCGCAGCGGCATCCGTCATTTTCAGCGTGCCGCTGAACTTCGCGAATGTCATCGTGGTGCCGCTCCTCCTCGGCATCGGCGTCACGAACGGCATACACTTCGTCCACCGTTACCGGACAGAGCCGCCTGCGGACGGCAACATGCTCAGGACGAGCACCTCGCGCGCCGTGCTCTTCAGCACGCTCGACACCGTCGCAAGCTTCGGCATCCTCGCCTTCCTGCCGCACCGGGGCATAGCGAGCCTCGGCATACTCCTCACCCTCTGCAACGCCTTCCTGGTGCTGAGCTCTCTCCTGCTCCTCCCCGCCCTGCTCAAGCTCTTCGGGAAAGGCCGTAATGCGTGATGAATAGATAGTCGTTATGCGGTTATGCGTCACGCATTACGGCATCTTCTGTTCTTCTTGCAAAAAAACAGGGGGTTGCTATAATTGGAATTATTGACGGGCAGGCTCGTATTTTACAGCTCCTTTAGGCAGTTATTTCCTGACTTCTCACCGACACCGTAATTCTCTTTGGAAGGTAACCAATGCGTACGTTGCTCCTCAACCCACCCTCGTATGGAGGGTTCGACGGCGGAGCAGGCTCACGGTACCAGGCGCGCCGCGAGATTCGCTCGTTCTGGTATCCCACCTGGCTCGCCTATCCGGCGGGACTTATTCCCGGGAGCCGCCTCATCGACGCGCCTCCGGAGGATATCGGTGTCGATGAAGTGGTCCGCCGGGCACGGGACTATGACCTGGTCGTCATGAACACGAGCACGCCGACGGTGATGAACGATGCGCGCACGGCCGAGCTGCTGAAAGAGCATTACCCGGGAATCGTCATCGGCCTCGTCGGCCCCCATACCATGGTGCTGCCCCGCGAGACGCTCGCGCTCTCGAAGGCCATCGACTTCGTAACCACCGGAGAGTTCGACTACGCGGTTGCCGAGATCGCGCAGGGCATCCCTTTCGACAAGGTAGCCGGGATCGCCTTCAGGGCAGGCGGCGGCATCCGCCGCACTCCCGGCAGGCCGCCGATCGAGGAGCTCGATGCGCTTCCCTTCGTGACCGAAGTGTACGCCCGCGACCTGGCGATCGACAACTACGCTATCGGCTACCTCAAGCACCCGTATATCTCTTTTTATACGGGCCGGGGATGCCGCTCCCGCTGCACCTACTGCCTCTGGCCCCAGACCATTGCGGGGCATGCCTATCGCGTGAGGAGCGCGGAGAACGTCCATGAAGAGCTCGTCACGGCGAAGCGGCTCTTCCCTCAGGTGAAAGAGTTCTTTTTCGACGACGACACCTTCACCGATACTCCCTCTCGAGCTGAAACGATAGCACAAAAAATAAAACCCCTCGGTATTGCGTGGTCGTGCAATGCGCGGGCCACGGTGCCGAAGGAGACGCTCAGGAAGATGAAAGAGGCCGGTCTGCGCCTGCTGGTGGTGGGGTTCGAGTCGGGCAACCAGAAGATATTGAACAACGTCAGGAAAGGCGTCCGCCTCGATCAGGCCCGCGCATTCGTCAAGGCGACAAAAGAGTTGGGCATCCTCGTTCACGGCACCTTCATTCTCGGCCTGCCCGGCGAGACCCCGGAGACCATGGAAGAGACGATGCGTTTCGCCCTCGAGCTCGACCCCTACAGCATCCAGGTCTCGCTCGTTGCACCCTATCCCGGCACCGAGCTCTACGCGCAGGCGGTGCGGGAGGGCTGGCTCGTACAGGAAGGCAGCGGCCTGGTAACGGACGGCATCCAGAACGCTGCGATCGCGTACAGCGGCCTGTCCCGTGAAACGATCTTCGAGACGGTCGAACGCTTCTACCGCCGCTTTTACCTCAGACCGCGCCCTATCCTCAGGATCGTGAAGGATATGCTCAGGGACCGGGATGAGTTCAGCCGCCGGGTCAGGGAGGGCAGAGAGTTCTTTTCCTTTATGGCCAAACGCAAAGAGGCGGTCCCGACACCATGATACCGCAGGAGATGCAGGCCGCCCCCGCTGCTGCAGGATATTCTTCCCCTGTACCAGGGAGACGCGGAATGCTCCGGCTGGTGCTCGAGGAAGGGGGACCCGGATTCTGCCAGTTCGCGATCACCGATGCCTGCAATGCGCGCTGCGCCTTCTGCAGCTTCGCCCGCGATGCGCTGTCCGTCGGGGAGCGCTCCTACGCAGCCCCCGAAGCCGCGGCTGCGGCGATCGATATCCTCAGCCGCAGGGGCATCCGCTACCTCGTGATCACGGGCGGCGAGCCGCTCCTCCATCCCCATCTCGAAGGGATCGTCGGGCATGCGGCAGTGCGGGGCATGAGGGTGCTGCTCGTCACCAACGGCGCGCTCCTCACCGAACAGCGCATACAGGCGCTCGCCGGGGCAGGACTCTCCGGCTTCATCATATCCATCGACGCAATGGATGAGGAGGCGCACGAAACAAACCGCGGGCTTCCGGGGGTCTGCCGGAAGATCGGCGAGGCGAACGGGCTCATCAAGAGGTGGAGGATGAGCTCTACTGCATCGGTGACGATGAGCCGCCTGGTGGACTATGACGCCGTCCCGGCGTTCCTCCGCTCCCTCGGCTTCTCTTCGGTCACCTTCTCCTATCCTCTCGAGCACCTGGCGTCGAGCTTCCGGGGGTACGCCCCTTCGGAGCTGGTGAGCTACCGTGACGATGAACTGATCGAGGCATTCGAGGCGGTGAAGCGTCTCAAGAAGCGCTTTGCCGTGGTGAACCCTACCCCCTCCCTCGAAGAGATGCAGCGCTTCGTCCGGAAGGAGCCGCAGCGCTACCCCTGCCTCGCGGGCTACAAATACTTCTACCTCGATTGGAACCTCGATCTCTGGCGCTGCCACAACGGGGGAAACCCGCTCTGCTCGGTCTTCGACTTCGACGGTTCCCAGTGTGTGCGCGACGGATGCACGCGGTGCATGATCGACTGCTATCGCGACTCGAGCGTTATGCACCAGGTCGGCATAGCGCTCCATGACGCGTATCTGTCGCTGAGGGCCTTCCGGCCGGGGGCAGCAGCGCAGGCGCTCCTGAACAGGAGCACGTTCGGGTCGCTCCGCGCCGTCATCGAGGAGTTTACATGGATACGGCGCCTGTAGCACGAAAGTATCTCGTAGTCGTTGCCGACGATCTCGGACGCTCGTCCCCGGTGAACCGCGCCATCGCCGCAGCGCATGACCGGGGCATCGTCACCGCAGCAAGCATCATGGCGGGCGGAGCGGCGTTCGAGGAGGCGGTCGATCTCGTCCGCAACCGGGAGACGCTCTCCGTCGGGCTCCATCTCACGCTCTGCGACGGCCGCGCCGTGCTGCCCCGTCGGAGGATTCCGGGCCTGGTCGATCCGGACGGCTGCTTCGAACGGAATCCGGCCGTAGCCTGGCTGCGCTGCCTGTATCGTGACACCGATGCACAGATCGAAGCAGAGATAGCTGCGCAATTCGACCGTCTCGAAGCGGCGGGCATCACGCCTGAGCATGTCGACAGCCACCATCATCTGCATATGCAGCCCCGCCTCTTCGCCCTCGTCTGCAGGCTGGCGGCAGAGCGCGGGGTGCGGTGGATCCGGATCCCGGCAGAGCCTGCATCGATGCTCTCGAAATGGAGGTCGCCCTCGCGCGGGATCATGCCCTTTCTCGAATGGGGCGCCTTCGCCATGCTCGCCCCCGGCAACGCACGGGCTGCCCGGAGGTACGGGCTCCGGAGCGCCTGCACCGTCTATGGTCTCTCCCGCACCGGCGCGGTCGACAAGGCGTACCTGTTCGCGGTCGTGAGGAGCATGTCCTCTTCTCCCTGCGAGCTCTTTGTCCATCCCGACGAGGCGACGCCCGGGGGCCGGAAGGAGCTCGAGGCGCTCATATCGCCGGAAGTCCGTCACCGCATCGATGCTGCCGGTATCGAGCTCGGCCATTATGAATCACTTTTCGGAGCGCTGCCTGCTTCCGTGGCAACAGGAAATCAATGGACCCAAAGGTGAAGACATTGATCGTCATTTTCTTCGCGGCGCTGAGCACCTCGATCGGCGAGGTCCTCCTCAGTTACGGCATGAGGAAGAGCGGACAGATCGACCTGGCGAACCCGTCACACCTGGTGACGCTCGTCCTTTCGGTAGTCCGCAATCCCTATATCTTCGCAGGGGTCGTCTTCACGGCTATCTTTTTCTTCCTTTATCTTACCGCCCTCTCCTGGGCGGACCTCAGCTTCGTCATGCCCCTTACGTCGCTCTCCTATCTCTTCGCCACGCTGATCGCCAAGTATCTGCTGGGAGAGGAGGTCTCGTGGTTCCGGTGGGCAGGGACCGCCGTCATCATCATCGGCATCACCCTGATCGCCCTCGACAACAAGCAGCGGACCGAGGTGAGCCGCCTGATAAAGCATCGCGACGCTCCTCCTGCTGCAGACGTAACGGCGACGCACCGCTCGCCCGGAAAGGAGGGAAATCTCTGATACGACGCCCTTCTTTTCTCCACTACACGCCTGATAACGGCAGCCGACAACGCCAGAGAGGTTTTCCCATGGGTATGCTCGCAAAGAGAAAGAGAAAGGAGCCCGTAGTCCGGCCGCTCATTCCGCCTGACATCGGCCGGCAGGCCCGGCGCAATCATCCTGCCGTCACCTTCCTCAAGCCGGGTCTCAGGGAGCTCATGAAGAGAGCAACGGAAGCGGTACAGAAGACTCGTTCCTACTACGTAAGGGAACAGCACCCGGACGGCTACTGGTGGTACGAGCTCGAATCCAACGTCACCATAACCGCCGAATACCTCATGCTCCTCCGCTTTCTCGGAGTCAGAAACGAGCACCGCGAGCAAAAGATGGCACGGCATGTCCTGAACCGGCAGCGGCCGGACGGCACCTGGTCCATTCACGCAGGCGGCAGGGGGGACCTCAGCACGACCATCGAGGCCTACTTCGCGCTGAAGCTCGCCGGCTATTCCGCCGACGACCCGCTCCTGCGCAAAGCGCGCTCGTTCATCCTCGATGCAGGAGGGGTCGAGGCGTCACGGGTCTTCACGAAGATATTCCTCGCCCTCTTCGGCCAGTTCGAATGGAAGGCGATCCCCTCCATTCCGGTCGAGCTCATACTGCTGCCCGGCTGGTTTCCGTTCAACATCTACAGCTTCTCGAGCTGGGCGCGCTCCACCATTGTGCCGCTCTCGGTCGTCCTGGAACAGAGGCCCGTAAAGCCGATTCCCGAAGCGAGCCAGGTGCGCGAGCTCTACCGCGATCAGCACCGGAGCCCTGCACTGGCGGCCCAGCGCTTTTCATCGTTCTCGTGGAAGGGGTTCTTCATCCTCCTCGACCGTGCCGTGAAGATGATGGAGCGCGCGCCGGTGAGACCCCTCCGGAGAAAGGCCTTGAGCGTGATCGAGCGATGGATACTCGACCACCAGGACCCGACAGGAGACTGGGGCGGCATACAGCCGGCGATGGTGAACGCCCTGCTCGCCCTCGCCGTCCTCGACTACGATCCCTCGCACGAGGCGGTCAGAAGAGGGCTCGAAGCGCTCGAGCGGTTCACTATCGATAAGGAGGACGAACTGGTGCTCCAGTCGTGCATATCGCCGGTATGGGATACGGCGCTCACCGGGCTGGCGCTCCTCTCTTCGGGCATGGAGCGGGATGACGCCGTGCTCATGCGCGCCTGCCGGTGGCTCGCCGCGCGCCAGATCGGGGAGAGAGGGGACTGGAGCATCAAGAGACCCGATCTCGAACCCGGCGGGTGGGCCTTCGAGTTCGACAACTGCCGGTACCCCGATGTCGACGACACCGCCGCGGTGCTCATGTTCCTCACCCGGTATGCGGATACTTCCGCCGTCGACCGGGAGGCGCTCGAGCGCGGGGTCCGGTGGCTCCTCGGCATGCAGGGGAAAGACGGCGGATGGGGCGCCTTCGATGCGGACAACACGATGCGCATACTCAACCAGCTGCCCTTCGGCGACCTGGAGGCGATGATCGACCCGAGCACCGCCGACCTCACCGGAAGGGTGCTCGAGCTCCTCGGCATGATAGGGTACCCTTCTTCGCACGCTGCGGTGCAGAGCGCGATAGCCTTTCTCAAGAGAGAGCAGGACGCCGACGGTTCGTGGTGGGGACGGTGGGGAGTCAACTACCTTTACGGGACGAGCACCGTGCTGGCTGGCCTCGCCTCGATCGGCGAAGACATGACGCAGCCCTATATCAGGAGGGCGGTCCGGTGGCTCAAGGCGAACCAGAATACCGACGGCGGGTGGGGAGAGTGCTGCGAGTCGTACGGCGATGCGACCCTCAAGTGCATCGGGTCGAGCACCCCTTCGCAGACCGCCTGGGCGCTCCTTGCGCTCATCGCTGCCGGCGAAGCCGCCTGCAATGAAGCGACCCGCGGCGTTCAGTACCTCCTCGACCGGCAGCGCGCCGACGGGACCTGGGAGGAGGAGCACTTTACCGGCACGGGATTCCCGAAGTATTTCATGATCCGCTACCACAATTACCGCAACTGCTTCCCGCTCATGGCGCTCGGGAAATTACTCTCCTTCTTCAAGGGGGGCACGGCCCCATGAGAGCGCTGGTGACCGGGGCAACGGGGTTCGTCGGCTTCCATGTGGCGAAGCTGCTCAGGGAGCAGGGCCTCGCCGTACGGGCGCTGGTGCGCAGGGGCAGCAGCGCCGTCCCGCTCGCGGCCCTGGGCGTCGAGCCCGTCATCGGCGACGTGCGGGACCTCCATTCACTGCAGCGTGCGGTGAAAGGATGCCGCTGCCTTTTTCATCTCGCTGCCGACTACCGGCTCTGGGTCCCTGATCCCGAAACGATGTACGATATCAACGTCGGCGGGACCCGGAACGCCCTCCAGGCCGCGTTCGTTGAGGGTGTCGAGCGGGTGGTCTATACGAGCACCGTGGGCGTGCTGAAGACGAGCGTCGACGGCAGCATTGCGAACGAGGAGCAGCGCATTCCGGCAGATGCCATGGTGGGCCATTACAAACGCTCGAAGCACCGCGCCGAAGAGGAGGTCTATCGCTTTATCGAGGCGGGTCTCCCGGCAGTGATCGTGAATCCGTCGACACCCATAGGCCCGATGGACCGCAAGCCCACGCCCACGGGAAAGATCATCGTCGACTTCCTCAACGGGAAGATCCCCGCCTACCTCGACACCGGGATGAACTTCGTCGATGTCGCGGATGTGGCTATGGGCCATTGGCTCGCGGCGTGCAGGGGAAGGATAGGCGAGCGCTATATCCTCGGCAACAGGAACCTTTCGCTCAGGGAGTTCTTCGAGATACTGGCGGGAGTGACGCGGCGGAGGGCCCCCCGCATACGGCTGCCCTATGTCCCGGTGCTCCTCGCCGCCTATGTGAGCGAGGCGCTGGCGAATACCGTTACCGGCAGGCACCCCGCGATCCCGCTGACCGGCGTAAAAATGGCGCGGCGCTATATGTATTTCGACTGCTCGAAAGCCGTGCAGGAACTGGACATGCCGCAGACGCCGGTCGAGCAGGCGGTCGAACGAGCGGTGGCCTGGTTCCGGGAAAACGGCTACGCGGGGATGGTCGTCAAGAGACGGAGCGCGGGATGATTCCCGCCGGAACCCGGTCCCCACGGAGACGCTTATGGCAAAAGAAACGAAGCCGGAGAGAAGACACGACAGAAAGCTCGGTGACGAGTGGTCCGACTGGGACGGCAGCAGCGGAGGGGAGCAGGGCATCGACGAGCGCCTCTCCACCTTCTTCGTCCTCGCCCTCTGCATACTGCTCGTCACGCTCGCCCTCATTCCGGCAGGATGGTATTTGATAAAGCCGAGGGTGGTACAGCTGAGCCCGTCCCTCTCGGCAGTAATCGAGTGGTCTGTCCTGGCCGTGATCGGTGTCGTCTTCTTCATGGCGGCAGCCGAGGGGATCGCTTTCACGGTCTTCAGGAGGTCCCTGCTTCCCTACCGCTGGACAGAGCGGCTGCTGCTCGCCCTTCTTCCCGGGGCCGTCTGGCTCGGCGGCAAGCTCGGTATCAGCAGGGATAGGGTGGGCAGCTCATTCATCAAGGCGCACAACTCGCTCCTCGCGAGCAACCGCGGGGCAGTGAGTACCGAGCGGCTGCTGGTCCTGCTCCCGCGCTGCCTCAGCAGAGAGACGAGGGGTCATATCCTGGAGCGGTTCGGCGGCAGCAGCGCAGAGATCGTCACCGCGGGAGGAGGAGAGGAAGCGAGAGCGGCGATCGCCAAACACCGGCCCACCCTCATCCTCGCCCTCGCCTGCGAGCGGGACCTGATGAGCGGACTGAAGGACGTGGCGGAGAAGATACCCGTCCTCGCCGTGCCGAACAAAAGACCTGAAGGCCCCTGCAAGAACACGCTCGTCTCCCGTGAAGTGCTGGATGAGGCGCTGCAGGTCATTTCCCACAGAGAAGAGGTTCGATGAGGTTTCCGGCGAGTCTCCATAGCGCCCTCACCCGCTGCTTCGTGCGCAACGCCCTCGCGGGCAGGAAGCGCTTTCCCCTGGTGCTCATGCTCGAGCCCACGCACCGCTGCAATCTCGCCTGCGCGGGCTGCGACCGGATACGGCTCCACCAGGAAGAGCAGGCCGCCGGTCTCTCGGCCGATCTATCGCTCGAGGAGTGCATCGACGCAGCGGTCGCCTCGGCCACACCGGTAGTGACCGTCACCGGAGGAGAGCCGCTGCTCTACCCCCGGCTCGTGCCCCTGGTGAGCGAGCTCCTGCGCATGAAGCGGCATGTCTATCTCTGCACCAACGGCATACTCGCCGGGTCCTTTATCGATGTCTTCGCCCCTCATCCGCGGCTGACCCTGAATATCCACCTCGACGGCATGGAAAAGACCCACGACCGCGTCACGAACAGGGAGGGCGCCTTCAGGAGCGCCCTCCTCGTCATCCAGAAGGCGAAACAGAAGGGCTTCAGGGTGAGCACCAACACCTCGGTGTACAAGACGACCGACCCTGCCGATCTGGAGCGGCTCTTCGCCCTGCTCAAGAGGCTCCGTGTCGACGGGATCCTCGTTGCGCCGGCCTTCAGCTACGAGCGTGTCGAGGACGACATCTTCCTGAGCAGGGAGGAGGCGGTCGAGCGCTTCGGCATGATGGCCCGTCTGCTCGCGGAGACGCCCATCATGAACTCGCCCGTATACATGGAATTTCTGCAGGGGAGACGGGAGCTCCGCTGCACTCCCTGGGGCAACCCTACCCGCAACCCCCTCGGCTGGAAATCCCCCTGCTACCTGATCACGGACGGGTACTACCGCTCGTTCGGCGAGATGATGGAAAAGACGGCGTGGGACCGCTACGGGACGGGCAACGATCCCCGCTGCCGCGACTGCATGGTGCACAGCGGGTATGAGGCGACGGTGACGCGGCTCGCCTTCTCCGATCCGAGGGTGCTGCTCAGGCTCGCCCGATGGAATATGCAGCGGCCGCAATGATCGACCGGGTCGTCTCGCTGCTCGCCGGCACGCTCTTCCTGCGGCCCTACGTGGCCGCCTTTTTCATTGTCTATCTCCTCGGCTGCTCGCTCCACCTCGGCATGAAGCGGGCGCTGCTCTTCGGCCTGATCGGCTACGGCATCGCCTGGCTTTCGGAGCTCTCGTCCATCCATACCGGCATCCCCTACGGCGATTACTTCTACATCGAGACGACCAGGGGACAGGAGCTCTGGGTCCTCGGGGTGCCGCTCATGGATTCGGCGAGCTATGTGTTCCTCGCCTATGCGAGCTACTCCATGGCGCTGCTCGTGACCGCCCCGGTCATCCTCGTTCGCAAGCTCCCGTACCTCCTCGAGACGAGGGCGCTCAGGAGCGGGCTCTCCGTACGCCTCCTCGGCGCGCTCTTCTTCGTCTATCTCGATATCATCATCGACCCTGTCGCCCTGCAGGGGAGCCGCTGGTTCCTCGGCCAGATCTACGGCTACCCGGAGCAGGGTGTCTATTTCGGCGTGCCGATCTCGAACTTCATCGGCTGGTTCATTGTCGGGTTCCTCATGATCTGCGCCCTCCAGCGGATCGACGCGTTTCTCTACCGGAGGAACGCGCCTGATTGCGCCGGCTACGCCTATCCCTGGCGCTATCTCATCGGGCCCGCTCTCTACGGCAGCGTGCTGCTCTTCAACCTGGCGGTCACCTTTGCGATTGAAGACTATACGCTCGGGTGGGTAGGGATCTTCATCATACTGATGCCGGCGGTGCTGCTCGTCCGGCTCGTCAGGATGAAGTACCTGCACGGAGCGAACGATGAAGCGCTGAAGGCTCACCTCAGGGACTTCCCCGAGGCTGCAGTCCCCGGCTCGCAGTAGGACTGCCGCATCCCGCTCAGGGCCTGCACCGCGCGCCAGAGCTGCATCGAGGCGGTCCGCGCGTTACGCCCCATTCTTATGCTGCAGGGAATGAGCCGGGGGTTCAGCAGGAGCCTGCGGAGGGCGCGGGAGGACCGGTATACGCCCTGCTCGTCCGTTACCGCAAAGAGCTCGGGGGGAATATCTTCCTCCGCGCTGTCGGTAACCGCCCGCACCGCCAGGAAGGGGATATCCTTGTTCACGGCATAGCGGGCCAGGGGATAGGTCTCCATATCGCATACGGGATGGGGGAGATCTTTCGGTATATGCGGCGCGAGAGCAGCCTTCGTCATCCTCTCGCCGATGGTGATAATGCTGCCCTCGCTGGCATCGAGCATGCGGGCAATGCAGCGGACCGCTCCCCCTGCATCGGGGAGCTGGAGCGTATCTTTTATCATTGGTATCATCGGCATCCCGGGAGCGCCCGCCACGAGAAGGGAGACGCTCCGCGCGATGACGAGATCGCCGGTCGAAAGCCCGGGCCGCAGAGCGCCGCCGAACCCTATCGAGACGAGGCATCCGGGCGCATACGCATTGCAGACCTGCTCTACTGCGGCTTCGGCATTGCGCACTCCCATGCCGGTCCGGACTATGATGAGCTCATGAGCAGCGCAGGAACCGGAATACAGCGTAAAAGGAGGCGCCTTCGCGCGCAGCCTCACCGCAGCGGTCTTTCTTTTTATCTGCGCGATCTCCTGGGGGAATGCGGCAAACAGGGCTATCTTCATCTTCCCGGCACGCTCGGCGCTGAATAACGGTCCATCGGCAAACGAGCACGTCATAAAAATTATAGCAGCTCAATCTCCACAGGGCCACAACCTAATGCAGTAGGGGTGTAATAAAAAGGTGACAAGAGGGAGGCAAGGCGGAGGAGGGGAAGGGGGTAGGGGAGGAGCAAATCGGGAGTATTTCGTGACGGCTCTTAGCGAAATGGAGCGTTAGGCTGCAGCACCTGTCTGAGGTCGGTGCGACCGAGTTGTGCTGCGGCAGCGTAATGAGCTTAGAGCCGTAGAAATCTCCCGTCTGAGCGGAGCCCCTGCCCTCTTCCCCGGCACCACATTGAGTGAGATGCTTGCCACCACCTTATAATTACACCCAAGTAGTTAATGCAAGTGCTTCATTGCATTTGTCCCTGATTTCTGCTGTGATTTAAGTATGATCGAGACTATTCTGGTGCTGCTCATTGCAGGCGGGAGCCTTTACCAGCTCTTTTCGCTCTTCTGCATCGTCTCTTTCTTCGGGCCCGGGATCACCGCGCAGGAAGAGGACACCGCGCTTCCCGCAGTATCCCTGCTGAAGCCCCTCTGCGGCACGGACCCGGAGCTGGAGAAGAACATAAGGAGCTTCTGCGATCAGGACTATCCCGAATACGAAGTGCTCCTCGGATTTACCGACCCCGATGACAGCGGCCTGCCCGTTGCACGAGAGCACGCGCGCTCTCCGGAATGCATGCTCCGCGTTGTCGTAAGCTCCGGGACTCTCGGAACGAACCGCAAAGTATCCAACCTGCAGGGCCTCGCAGAGGCGGCGCAGTATCCGCTCCTGGCGATCAGCGACAGCGACATGAGAGCAGAGCGTACGTACCTTCGGCGGATCATTGAAGAATACCGGGCCGGCCGCCGGCGCGGGAGCAACGTCGGGCTGGTAACTTCACTCTACAAGATTTCCGATCCCCGCACCCCCGGCGCCGCTCTCGAGTCGCTCACGCTCGCCCTCGATTTCATACCCGCCGTGCTCGCGGTAGAACGCATGGAAGGGGTCACCTTCGGCCTGGGCGCTTCGATGCTCCTCTCGAAGCAGGCCCTCGAGGAGGTCGGGGGCTTCCCGGCCATCGCCAACCACCTCGCCGACGACTACCAGATCGGCAACCGCTTATCGAAAAAGGGGTACGCCGTCGTCCTCTCGAAGTACGTGCTCGAAGACATTGCGGGCCCGATGCGCATTGACGATCATGTCACCCATCAGCTCAGATGGGCGCGCACCTACCGGGCGTGCAGGCCGAAGGGTTACTGGGGGTACGGCGTCACCTATATCGTCCCCCTCGCCCTCCTGCTCCTCGCGGTCGAGGGGCCGACGCCTCGCGCGCTCTTGCTGTTCGGCGGGACCCTGGCGCTGAGACTGCTTACGGCGTTTGCGGTCTATCGGCGCATCATCCGCGCTCAGCGATGGCTGCGGTGGCTTCCGCTCATTCCGCTGAAGGATATACTGAGCTTCGGCATCTGGTTCCGGAGCCTCTGGGGGAATACGGTTCGCTGGAGAGGAGCGACGTTCCGCGTAGTAAAGGATGGATTGATCGAGCCGCTCCCCGAACGGCGCTGAGCCCATACAGAGAACGGCTCAGGGTATCTGCCTTGATACACGGAAATGAAGGGGAAAAATAAGACGAGCAGCACGGCGAGGACAATCTGGGGGGAGGTGACTGCCCAAGCCGGTGCCCGTCGCTGTACTATAACCGGCATCGTGGTCGTCTGTCAAATGGCCCCCCCCCCCCGTTCCGTGCGGAGGATGCGCTGCCGGACGCCGGGAGAATGACCGAGCCCAAAAGGGCCTGTAGTGTGCAGAAATCTCAACCTGCACCTCGAGCTCAGCTGATCCTCTTGTTTTATATTCTAAAAAATATAGATAAACGTTCTCTTGACAAGAGGAAAAATCTTGCAACTCATCAATGTCATTGATTTAACTAAATTCGTTCTGCCTAAAAAATAGGCAGAAACGGAGCGGGCCGCGCAAATAAAGGGTTTCCGGGTGAAGTGAAAAACGATTTAGGAACAGGTTATCAACAACTGTTAGGAAACAGCTTACTGCTCCTCCCACACCTGCTGCCACAGGGCCAGCTCACGCTCTATCTCCGCGGCGCTCGCCCGTGCCTCTCTCAGAGACGAGTATTGCAGCAAGGCCAGGGTCAGCTCCTTGTTGAAAAGCGCCTCGATCATATCGACCACTCTGCTGTTTTTGTCGATGAGCGCCTTGTACAGCATCGCCCGGGGAAGAACTTCCGCCTTCTTGAACCGGTTGAGGAGCCTTTCGAGATAGGCGGGGTCGCCCTCGCACCTCATGAGTGTTTCGGCTATCCGGGGAGCGAACTGCCCGTAGTGGCGGTCGAGACTCTTCATTGCTGTTCCCCCTCCGGAACCGAAGACAGCAACGGATTACTGCGCGACAGCGAGTGCGAATCGCCCTCTCACCGAAAGCGCTGCAACAACCTCTTTATCTGTATTTACCATCGATCGCAACCGTTTGCAAGGGGGAAAATTGCTCCGCCTGTGATATACCCCCAAGACGTATTACCTTCCCCCGAGGGTCGCCACAAGGGCCCCCTTCCTCATGAATTGATCGCTTCTATCGATAGCCTGATCGAACAGTCCGCCGGGGCTATCGCGGAGATCGAGCACGAGAGCCTCCGATCTCGGGACTGAAAGAGGGGATGTTTTGAACGGACAATGCTGAACAGCAGAGGCGCTGAAAGTGGTGCGAGAGAGGGGAGTTGAACCCCTACGGATTGCTCCACTGGATCCTAAGTCCAGCGCGTCTGCCAATTCCGCCACTCTCGCTTCATTGATTGTAAAGGATATTCAGAGGCGTGGTCAAACATTTACCCTCCTACTGTGACTAAACTGTATGAACGAAGAGCCGGGACGGTTTTATTTTCCACCCGGTAATTAAAGAGAACCGTCCCGGTTAACTCCTGCGGCAACCGGGAACATCACGAATATCAGCTGTATCTTGCGGTAGAAGACATCGACCACAGCAAGACGAAAGCACGGTCGCCGCAGAGCAACGGAATCTGCGAGAGATTCCACAGAACGATACTTGATGAGTTCTACAGGGTGGCGTTCAGGAAAAAGGTGTACTTCTCGCTCGAGGAGCTTCAGAAGGATCTGGACAACATGGATAGCCGAATATAACGAGCAGAGGACTCATAGCGGCAAATACTGCTATGGCAAGACCCCGCTGCAAACGTTTAAAGATTCTTTGCCTTGGGCGAAGGAGAAAATGCTGGCCAGCTTACAGTCGGCAGCATAATTTCCAAAGGAGTTGTCAGATCAAGTCTTGACAATTACACCTGATCATCCCTGGAGGGATAGTAACAAGAGAATGTTTGAGCGCCAGAAGTTGAGGAAACGGCCTCAGAAAGCAGCTGCATAAAACCGGACATTTCTATTTTGGCTTGACAGACAGCCGCCGCTTTTGTTGACTTCCTTTCTCCTGCTGTGTTAGTATTTCGATTGCCTCATGGGGCTCAATCGTATTCCTCTGGAGGGTGCTATCGTGTGTGCCGTGCTGAATGGTTCTGATGAAAATGAGCAGTTCGACTTCGAAGACCGCAACGGGGCTTATGATTTCTATAAAACCCAGGAGGGGGTATCGTGCGGAGAGTGGGATCTGCCGTCCCCTGAAGAGCGG
This sequence comes from Nitrospirota bacterium, assembly GCA_040752355.1. NCBI lineage: Bacteria > Pseudomonadati > Nitrospirota > Nitrospirota bacterium. Next base: position 94,188 of record JBFMHE010000006.1, read on the forward strand.
CTGAACTGAGCGGCAACCCCGGCGGACACCTTCCCCTGTCACTGAAAATTCTCTTCAGCTCTCCCTGTTAAAGAACACCTGGGCCTTTTCAGTTCATCAAAGCACTATGCCTGGATACGCTCTCACGCGGCATCAGTACGAGCTGATTCCCTCGGGTATCACGAAGAACTCTTCCGGCAGCCCTTCTGCCCGGGCCGCTTTCTCCTCTCTCTGCGGCCTGCGCCGGGGCCGGCGCGCAACGGCAGCTCCGGAGCTCACCGATACGGCAAGCGCGAAGAACTCAGCGGGCAGGCCGGCGGCCTCGCCCGCCTCGTCCGCTGGCCGCGGCCTTACAGGAGCGGGACCCTTCTCCCTCTCCCCGGCAGCGGGCTCAGGAGGTCCGCCGACAGGCCGCGCCTCGGGCTCGGGCGCTGCTTTCACTGCAATCCTCCTCTTCGGGGGCTCGGCCATTCTCTCGGGGGGGGTCGTTGCTACGAGCGGCCTGCCCTTCTGCTGCGGGATCATGGTGACGAACTCGCCCTTGCGGTCGATCACGCCGATCTCGGCAGTATACTCTCCCTCGGGGCTGACCGTAACAAAATACTCGCCGATCCGCTCGTCCACCGGCAGGTAAAAGGCATCTCCCTTTTTCATCTCGACGATCTTGATATTGAGATTGCCGGGGCGGCGCGCGACCGTCTCCTCGGACACTTCCCAATAGAGATAGAGCCGCCGCGGCGTCACTGTCATGGTGACGATCTTGTCCTCGCCTGACCGTGGCAGCGGCGCTTCCACCGGAGGCTTTTCCATGAGCTTCGGGAGCTCCCTGAAGAGCGGCTCTTTTTTTACGGATGCAGGCTTTCGCAGGACTCGAGGGGCTGTCATGCCTGCGGCCTTCCCGGCTGCCGCAGCCCTGGCGGGCTTGCCTTTGCGGAGAGCAGGAGCAGGCTCTTTCCTGTCCTTGAGAGCGGAAGACACCCTCTTCCTCCCGGACACGCCCTTGCCGAGAGGGATCTTCGCCGGGGTCTTCGGCATCCGGAGGGCCTTTATGATGTCCGCCTTCCTGTAGCCGCTCTTGAGCGGCACCTTGAGCGCCTGCGCAAGCGCCTTCAGCTCGGCTACGGTAAGCTTCTCCATGGGCCACTGCCCTGTCGCGGGAGCGGCTCTGGGGCCTGTGCGGGGTGCTTTGGAGGACGCCCCTGCCTTTGGCGCAGGCTTCCGGGCAGCTCGAGGGGCAGCTTTCTCTTTCGGACGGCTCCGCTCGGTCTTCTTGGGAGCCGCCGGCGCCTTTGCCTTGAGCGCAGGCCGGGGAGCGGCTTTGGGCGGCTGTTTGGCCGCGGGCTTCTTCTTTCTATCTCGTGAGGCCGGAGCTGCCTTCGAAGGAGCTTTCGCCTTTGCGGCTTTCTTCTGCGGGGCTTTGGCGGCGACCTTGACGCTCTTCTTTGCCGGAGATTTCTTCGGCGCTTTCGCGGGCGCTGGCTTCGGCTTGGCCGCCTTCTTTGCCGCCTTTCGTGTCGGAGATTGTTTCGCTGCCAGGGCCTTTATGAAATCCTCTTTTTTCCACGAGCTCCTGGCAGCGACCCCCGCCTTTTTAGCCATAGTCCTGAGCTCGGCCATAGTCTTTGCAGCAAGGTTCTGCTTTCTCATATCCCCTTCCGCCTCCAGATGACACCCGCTCTTGTGATACGCCCCGTAACGGTATTATATACCAGTATTTTCCCAAACTGCTATTATTGAGGACACTCCTGCGGCGCAGGCAACCTGATCGTGAAGACAGCGAGCTCCCGCGCCCTTGAGCTTTGGAGACGGAGGGGGAGGGATTCGAACCCCCGGCAGGGTGTAACCCTGCAACGATTTTCAAGACCGCCGCTTTAAACCGCTCAGCCACCCCTCCACGAACGGTGAGTCAAGAATGAATTGTATCAAACTTTCCGGGCAAAATGCCACCGAACCGCCCGCTGCCGACCTGCTACTTCCACGGGATTTCAGGTACAATAGCAGGGAAGCATATACCCCGATCAAGGAGTGGTCCATGAAACGCCTTACCAAGTATTTCTTCGAGGGACTGCTGTTCCTCACGCCCATTGTCGCAACCGTCTATGTCCTGTTCCTCATCTTCTCGAAGATAGATCATATCTTCCGGTTCAGCATTCCGGGCCTCGGCTTTCTCGTCACGATCGCAATCGTGACGGCGATCGGATTCCTCGTCTCGACCTTTTTCGCGAAGGGCGTCGTCATACTGATCGATAAGCTCTTCAGCCGGATGCCGCTCACCAAGCTCATCTACACCTCGATCAAAGACCTGATCAACGCCTTCGTGGGCGAGAAGAAGCGGTTCAGCAAGCCGGTGCTGGTGACGCTCTCTCCGGCAAGCAGCCTCCAGATCATCGGCTTCGTCACCTGCGAGAGCCTCGAAACGCTCGCCCTGCCGGGAAGCGTAGCGGTCTACATCCCGCAGTCCTATAATTTCGCAGGGAACCTGATCGTAGTCCCCAGGGAGCAGGTGACGCCGATCGCCGCCGACAGCGGCAGTGTGATGGCCTTCATCGTGTCAGGAGGAGTAACGGCGCCGTAGAGGGGCTGCAGAGGGTCGCTAGACTTTCAGCAATACCATTCCCGACACAGGGTCGAGCTCCCTCGCCGCGGTCACTCCCTTGATCTCCATGATGATCGCTTCGAGGACGAGGAAGGCCTGTGCGCCCTCCCGCATGCAGCCGGCCTTTACGTTGTCCCGCTTCGCATAGGCGCCGTGGAAATGGAGCTTCGGCTCGTCGCCCTGCCAGAAAATCGTGCCGAGCCCGACGATCTCGTGGCTCTCGTTCAGCTCGCGCCATACCGGCACCGGCGGCATCTCTTCTCTCTCCGGCCCTACCACGAACCTGCCGCTCTTCATGCCTCCCACGAGATAGAATACGCCCGCCTGTATATTCTCCTTTTTGGCGATCTCTCCCAGGCCCTGCAGGACAGTATCGCCATCCTCGAACCGCACCACCACGATCCTTCCGGTCTCGCCGATCTGGTAGTTCATTCATCCTCCTTTAACGACAGTGATGCGTAATGTGTAATGCGTGATAGGTGATGAACCATAAGGATAAAGACCCGCCAAAGAGTACTGCTCATCACGCATCACCTATTACGGTCTTTACCGCATCGTATACGCCCTCGACGGTGATCTCGTTCATGCACCGCAGACTTTTGCACTTCCTCTTATAGCACGGGGCACAGGACACCGGGGCCTGTACGATCCTGTTGCGCTCGCCGTAGGGGCCGGTCCTCATCGGATTCGTAGGGCCGAAGATCGCCACTGCCGGCACCCTGCAGGCTGCCGCAATATGCAGAGGCCCGGAATCGTTGGTGATCACCAGCCGCGCATCCCTGATGAGCGAGATGAGCTCCCTGAGGCTCGTCTTTCCCGCCATCGAGCGCGCCTTCCCCCCCGAGGAGGATTCTATCTGCGCGCCGAGCCCGGCATCGGACGACGAGCCGATAATCACGCTCCTCATCGGCAGCAGCGCCGCCACCCTGCCGAAGCGCTCGGCCGGCCACCGTTTCGTTGTCCATCGTGCGCCCGGAACGACTACCGCGTAATCGCCCATCTCCTGCTTTGCGGCCTGCACGCCCTTCGACTCTTTCACCAGGGGAAGCGGAAAGCGCACCTCCTGCGGGTCGCAGCCGAGGGCTGCCGCAACCTTCAGGTAGCGGTCCACGGCATGCACATCGCGGCCGCCTTCGACTTTATGCGTATAGAAGAGCGCGCTCCCCTCGCGCGCCTCCTTGAAGCCTATCCTGAGCGGCGCCCGGCTCGCCCTCGTCAGGAGGCCGCTCCGCAGGAGCCCCTGGAGATCGATGGTGATATCGTACTGCTCCTCTCTCAGCCGCCTGAACAGGCTCCCGACTTCGGCAACCGTCCCTTTGATCCTCCTGATCTTCTTCCACTGGTCCTTGTCGATGATCCAGAGCTTCTTCACCATGGGATTGCCTTCGAGCAGCTCCTCGAGCCCTTTTGCGATCACCCAGTGAATATGCGCCCGGGGGAAGCTGCCGTGCAGCGCATGGAGAAAGGCGAGGCTATGCACCACGTCTCCGAGGGAGCTCGGTTTGACGACCAGTATCTTGCGGGGTATTTTTTTAATCTCGACCGTCTTCATTCCGGAGTATAACCCTGACCGCCTCATCCAGGCTGTTGACAGTGATGTCCGCATGCGCCGACGACTGCTGCTTGCCTGTCGTGACGAGTATCGCCGTGGCGCCTGCCGCCTTTGCGGTGAGCATATCGTCGTCCTTGTCGCCGACCAGATAGGAACGCTGCAGATCGATGCCGTGCTCTGCACGTGCCCGAACGAGCATGCCCGGCTCCGGCTTCCTGCAGGAGCAGTAGTCGTCCGGCCCGTGGGAACAGTAATAAAACGCATCGAAACCAAACTCCTCGGTGAACATCCGGTTCACCTCTTTCACGAAGGCCTCGTTGACGATCCCGCGGGAGACACCCGACTGGTTGCTCACCCCGATAAGGGCGAACCCCGCGTCTTTCAGTACGCCGAGGCGCTCCACACCCGGGAGCAGCTCGAAATCCTCCCACCTCTTCAGATAGTGCGCGTCCCTGCAGAGGGTGCCGTCGCGGTCGAAGAAGACCGCGGGCCTCTTCGGCAGCAGCTCCTTGACCGTAAAAAAGACCTCTTCCGAAGTAATGGTATACATGCAGCGGAGGTCGCCGGTGTCACAGGTGCGTTCGAAGCAGGGGCCGCACGAAAAGCCCTTCCTGACGATCCTGTTGCCGTACCCTACGGGCCCGGTAAGCTGCGGCGAGGTCGAGCCGAAGATCGTCACCAGAGGCGTGCCCACGGCATAACCGAGATGCATCGGCCCTGAATCGTTGGTGACGAGGACATCGCAGGCAGCGATCAATGAGATGAGCTCTCGCACCGTCGTCCTCCCGGAGAGACTCAGCAATGCGCGATGCCCGACGCCCGACGCCTCACTCCCGATAAGCTTCTCGATCTCTTCCGCCGTCGCCGCCTCCTTCGGCCCTCCGAAGATGACGACGCCGCCCCCTCTATCCTTGATGAACCACTGCGCGACCTCTGCGAAGCGCTGCGGCAGCCAGCGCTTGGCAGAGCCGTAGGCAGCCCCGGGATTGATGCCGAGAATCGGCCGGGGAAGCGCGGCGAGCCTCTCCCGGGCGGTCCTCCTCTCGTCGAGGGAGAGCCGAATCCAGGGCTGCTGGTAAAAGACCGGCATACCGACCGCTTTGAGGAGCGTCAGGTAGTAGGCGATGTGGTGAATCTTCCGGTCCTCGCCGTTGAACGAGACGGGGTGGGTCAGGAGAAAGCCCCTCCGGTCCCTGTCATAGCCGATGCGCTCGGGTATCCCCGCGAGAAAGGCGAGCAGCGCGGCATCGAAGGCGTTCTGGAGGAGGATCGCCTTCGAGAAGTGTTTCTTCCTGAGGCGGTAGGCGAGCTTGAAGCGCCCGAAGGCGGTCCGGAAGCAGTCCTCATAGAGAATGATCTCATCGACAGCGGGATCTCTTTCGAAGACAGGGGCCACGGAGGGTTTCACGAGCAGACTGATCGGAGCGTCCGGAAAGGCCTTGCGCACGCTCCAGAGGGCGGGCATGGTCATCACGGCGTCGCCGATCCAGTTGACCCCGCGGACAAGAATGGACGATGCGGTATTCCCGGACATCCTCTAGTTTACCATGAGCAGGCCCTGCTGCCGATAGCAGGGGGAGGCACTGAAGAGCCGGGCCGAGAGCTGTTAAGAAAAGACTTGACAAGGCTAGTTCTAATTTGATAAAAATTATCAAACGATAATCATTATAATCTAAACAAGGGCGAGGTGATCATGAACAAGACAAGAGAGAGGGGGCTCAAGCTGACGCCGCAGCGGATGGCGATTTTCGACTATCTCAGGGACAATACCGACCACCCTTCGGCAGAGGACGTTTATGCCGCGGTCTCGAAGAGGTTCCCGACCATGTCCTTTGCGACGGTCTACAATACGCTCGAGACATTGCGGAAGAGGGGAGAGGTGCTGGAGCTCACGATCGATGCGGACAGGAAGCGCTTCGACCCGAACACGCATCCGCACCACCATCTTATCTGCATACACTGCAAACGGATCGTGGATATCCATAGCGAGTTCGAGCTCTCCCTCTCCGGCAAGGACAGGGCCGATTTCGAGGTAGTCGGCAACCATGTGGAGTTTTACGGCGTATGCGGCAATTGCAGGAAAAAGAAGAGTTAGCTTTTATCGGCGATTTTTTTCCTGTAGAATTTTTATTAGGGTTTAAGGAGTCCTTGGCTCCTGATTGCATACCATCGGAAGAGGTCTATCATTATGGAACACGTATGCTGCGGATTGAGAGTGGGACAGACGGCGCCGGACTTCACGATCGAGACCTTCGAGCCTACCCGGGGGGATTTCGGCGAGAGGAGCCTCGCGGAACAGAAGAAGGCGGGGAAGTGGACTATTCTCTTTTTCTATCCCGCTGATTTCACCTTTGTCTGAGCGACCGAATTCGCTGATCTGGCGGATCAGTACGAAAACATCAAGGCAGCGAACGCCGAGTTGATCACGGTGAGCACCGATACGAAATTCGTTCACCTCGCCTGGAAGACGAGCGAAAAGCTCCTCGAGAAGGTTAAGTACCCCATGGGAGCGGACCCGACCGGCAGGCTCTCGCGGCTTTTCGGCATTTATGACGAAGAGACCGGGCTGGCGCTCAGGGGAACGTTCCTCATCAGCCCCGACGGCAAGCTCCTCGGCTCGGAAGTCAACTTCTACAATGTGGGAAGGAATTCCGAGGAGCTACTCCGGAAGCTGCAGGCGAGCGACTATCTCAGGGGAGCCCCTGAAGAGGCCTGCCCCGCCCGGTGGACCAAGGGAGAAAAAACGCTGAAGCCGTCTGCCGAGATGGTCGGCAAGGTGTATGAGGCCCTGCAGTAGGCCGGCCGCTCATAGAGCAACAACTATCATAGCGAGGGTGTCATGGTTCAGGGGATTTCATTGCCTGAAAAGGGAGCTTTCAGCTCCGATTTAAACGGGTCGATGCTTATCTCATTCGATCGAGGAGGATGTCATGTGCGTTGCGTGTGAACGAAGGTGCAGGTGCGGCAGCCGGTCTGCGAGCTTTCATTTCAAGGACAATGTCCTGTCGGACCGGGTCGTGCGGGAGCTCTACTGCCCCTCCTGCTCGCCGGGGATAACCGTGGACCCGGCGAGCATGGTCGCCGATAACGGGTGGGTGATCGAGCTCGATATGGAGGTCGCGGCATTCATGGGGCGCTGCCTTCCTTTTCCGGCGCTCACGCCGGATATCCTCTTCGATGAGGGCTACTGCAGCTGGAACGGCATGTATCCCGGCGACCATATCGACTGCATCAGGGAGCGGGAAGCCATTGTACCCCTCGCGAAGTCGGACCCTGCACGATACCTCAAAGAGATGAGGTTGTGGGCGACGCAAAGAAATGATAGACTCTCTGCTGAAGGATGGAGAAAGGCGCGGAAGCCGACTGCGGTATAGATGAGAGGAGCGGCTCCTGGCCGGCACACAGCGCGGTCCGTCCGGGAGGGATGCTCGTCATTACTAACTATGAACGGAGGTTGAGGGGATGAAGGCAGTAGAGATCAAGAACGGAATCTACTGGGTCGGCGCGATCGACTGGGCGGTGAGGGACTTCCACGGGTACGAGACGCCCCGCGGCACGACCTACAACAACTATCTCGTCATGGACGACGAGATCACTCTGATCGATACGGTGAAGCACGACTTCGCCGAGGTGATGCTCAAGAACATCCGGAGCATCGTCGACCCGTCGAAGATCAGGCATATGGTGGTGAACCATATCGAGAACGATCATGTGACGAGTCTCGGCCGCATCATGGAGCTCATTCCCCACGCCACGGTTTACATAACCGAAAAGGGCAGGAAAGGGCTCGAAAAGTTCTTCGATATCGCCAAATGGAACATGAAGGTCGTCAAGAGCGGCGATACGCTCACGATCGGCAAGAGGACGCTCCTCTTTCTCGAGACCCCCATGCTCCACTGGCCCGACTCGATGATGACCTACATAAAAGAGGACAAGCTCCTCATCAGCCAGGACGGCTTCGGCCAGCATATCGCCTCCGCCGTCCGCTTCGACGACGAGTTCGTCACCTGCGAATCGATGGCCGAGCTCGAGGACGCCGTGATCGATTACTACGCCAATATCCTGATGCCCTTCGGCCAGCTCATCAAGACGAAGGTGGCCGAGATCCAGAAGCTCGGCCTCGAGATCGATATGATCGCGCCCGACCACGGCGTCATCTGGAGGGCGAACCCCGGGAAAGTGCTCCAGATGTATCTCGATATGGCGGGCGGCAGGGCGGCCCGCTGTGTCTCGATCATCTACGATACGATGTGGCACAGCACGGAGCAGATGACCTCTCCCATCATGCAGGGCGTAAAGGACGAGGGCTGCGACTGCAAGGTGATCAAGCTGAGGGCCACCCCGATGAGCGTCGCGATCAAGGAGTTCTGGAAGGCCCGGGGCTGCCTCGTCGGCACGCCGACGCTGAACAACATCATGTACCCCTCGGTCGCCGAGTTCCTTACGCATTTGCGGGGCCTCCGTCCGAAGAACAGGATCGTCGGCGCCTTCGGGAGCTACGGCTGGGGAGGCGGCGCCGTGAAGGAGGCGTACGAGGAGTTCAAGAGGATGGGCCTCGAGACCTTCGATCAGGGCCTGCAGGTCCTCTACCGCCCCTCGGCAGAGGATGAGGCGAAGTGCTACGATTTCGGAAGGGCGTTTGCGCGGACAATGAAGGAATACCACGAGAAATTCTAACGATCGGATAAAACTGGCAGGAGGATTCATGGGAACAGCGATGAACGATTTAATGGCGGCATTCGCCGGGGAGAGCCAGGCGAACAGGAAGTATCTCGCCTTTGCGAAGAAGGCGGAGCAGGAAGGCTTTAAGCAGGCTGCCAAGCTCTTCAGGGCTGCTGCCGAGGCGGAGACGATTCATGCCCACAACCACCTGAGGGAGGCGGGTGGCATCAAGAGCACGCGGGAGAACCTCGAGGCTGCCATCAACGGCGAGGTCTACGAGTTCGAGAAGATGTACCCCGAGATGATCAAGGATGCCGAGAGAGAGGGCAATAAAGGAGCGCTCCGCTCGTTCACGTTTGCGAACGAGGTCGAGAAGGTCCATGCAGCGCTCTACAAGAAGGCGCTCGAGAGCCTCGGCAGCGCTGCCGAGACCGACTACTACGTATGCGGCGTCTGCGGCCATACCGTGGAAGACGAGGCGCCCGACACCTGCCCGGTCTGCGGCGCGAAAAAGCAGGCATTCAAAAAAGTGGACTAGACATTCCATGCCGGGGGAGCAGCAGGCGAGGCGAACCATTTCCCTGAAAGGAGTTTTTATGAGACCGGCACTTAAACAGATTTTTCCGTTCCTGGCATCACTGTTTCTCTTGTCCCTGTTCCCGCTCTCGGGCGGTGCGGCAGGAGCTGCAGAGATGAAGGGCGATGCCGCCCCGCTGAGCCCCCAGACCCAGGCATGTATCGACTGCCACAAGACGTATACCCCCGGGATCGTCCATGACTGGCTCTCGAGCAGACACGCGAAGACGACCCCTGACGCTGCGCTGAAGAAGCCGGCCCTGCAGCGGAGGATCTCCGCTGCAAAAGTGCCGGACGACCTCTCCCCGTACGCGGTCGGCTGCTATGAGTGCCACAGCAGGAATATCGAAAAGCATAAAGACAGCTTCGACCACATGGGCTACCGGATCAACGTGATCGTCAGTCCCCATGACTGCAAGACCTGCCACCCCGTCGAGGCCGACCAGTTTGCCGGGACCAAAAAGGCGCATGCAGTCAAAAACCTCATGAGCAATCCTGTTTATCACTCTCTGGTAAGCACGATTACCGGCGTCAAGGAGATCAAGGACGGGAAGATCTCGGCGAAAGAGCCTTCGAACGCGGCGCTCATGGACTCCTGCCTCGGCTGTCATGGGACAAAGGTCGAAACCAAAGGTATGAAAAAGGTCTTCACCAGGATGGGCGTCGTGGAAGTGCCTGAGCTCACCAATTGGCCCAACGAGGGCGTCGGCAGGGAGAACCCCGACGGCAGCCTCGGCTCCTGCTCATCGTGCCATGCGCGCCATTCCTTCTCGATCGAGACAGCGAGAAAGCCCTACACGTGCGGCCAGTGCCATCTGGAGCCCGATGTCCCCGCCTACAACGTCTACAAAGAGAGCAAACACGGCAATATCTTCGAATCGAAGTACCACGAGTGGGATTTCAGCGCCGTGCCCTGGACCGTGGGAAAGGACTTCACCGCGCCGACCTGCTCCACCTGCCACAACAGCCTCATCGTTTCACCGAGCGGCGACGTGCTGGCCGAGCGGAGCCATGATTTCGGCGCGCGCTTGTGGGTGAGGATATTCGGCCTCATTTACAGCCACCCCCAGCCGAAATCGGGAAATACGACTCTTATAAAGAATAAAGACGGCCTGCCGCTGCCCACGACCTTTGCCGGAGAGCCGGCAACCGAACACCTTATCACCGCGTCGGAGCAGGAGAAGCGGCAGGGAGTGATGAAAGGTGTCTGCAACGGGTGCCACGGCACCAACTGGATCAACGGCCATTTTGCAAAGTTCGACACCACGGTGCAGGAGACCGACGCCATGGTGCGCGCAGCTACCGCTCTCATGTCCGATGCATGGAACAGCAAGATCGAGGAGCCGACCAATCCGTTCGATGAGGGGATCGAGGAGATGTGGATAAAGCAGTGGCTCTTCTACGCAAATACCGTGCGGTATTCCTCTGCCATGACCGGCGCGCCGGACTATGGCGCCTTCAAGCTCGGCTGGTGGGAGATGACCAACAATCTGAGAAACATGAAAGACCTCATAAATCTTAAGAAAGCAGTCAAGTCCCTCAGCGAGAAAGAGGCAAGATGAAAGTCGCCGCGTTCCAGGGCAGTCCGCGCATCGAGGGGAACACGGACCTCCTGCTGCGCGGGGCGGTGCGCGCCATAGACGAGGCCGGGCACGAGATACAGCTCTTCAAGCTCAATTACATGAACATCAAGCCCTGCCAGAACTGCGGGGGCTGCGATAAGACCGGGCAGTGTATCGTCAAAGACGATATGGAAGAGATTTATCAGGCGATACGGGAGGCAGACAGGATCATCCTCGCCTCCCCTATCTTCTTTTTCGGCGTCAGCGCGCAGGCGAAGATGATGATCGACCGGTGCCAGGCCTTCTGGTGCGAGAAGTATCTGCTGAAGAGAGAGATCCCCGCAGGCCCCGCGGGAAGAAAGGGGCTCCTGCTGCTGGTGGGCGGCATGAAAAAAGAGATCGGCATTCAATGCTCGGAAGCCACGGCAAAGGCTTTCTTCAGGACCATCAGTGTTCCCGGGCATGAAACACTAGGCTATCTGGAAGTAGATGCAAAAGGAGACATCCTCAAACACCCGACCGCATTACGCGACGCCTATGAGGCGGGAAAGAGACTCATCACGTCATAATACCGAGGAGGAGAACATGACCGTGCAGCCAGGACAGTTACCGGAGCAGTACAAGAGCATCAAGAAGAGGTTCAGTAAATATTTCAAGGCGCTCGAGAATTTCGGCAAAGCAGCGCGCGAGGCAGGGCCGATCGACGACAAGACCGCCCATCTCATTCAACTGGCGGCTGCTGCCGCCGTATGGTCGCAGGGCTCTGTCCACTCCCATGCGCGGAGGGCGCTCGAAGCCGGAGCCACGCCCGATGAGCTGCACCACGCCATCATCCTGATCTCGAGCACTGTGGGCTTCCCCAATGTGTCTGCGGCATTGAGCTGGGTCGACGACCTCCTGCGGCACCACAAGGGCTGATTGACTCCCCCGTCTCCCGGGTATATCCAGCTCTTCCCGACGCTGCACTGCAACCAGCAGTGCAGCTTCTGTTTCAACCGCGGCATCACCCGACAGCCCGGCGGCCTTACTGCCGCCGGGCTCGAGCAGCTCGTCCGGCGCATTGCAGAGGCGGGCATTCCCGCGCTCGATATCCTCGGCGGAGAGCCGACGCTCCATCGCGACCTCTACGGACTGCTCGGCAGCGCGGTCGAATACGGACTGCGCGTCACTATGAGCACGAACGGCTCCGACCCGGCAGCGCTCCGGAGGATCAGGCACTCCTTCGGAGACAGCGTCGCCATAGGGATATCGCTCAACGGCGAGCCCGTGAGCGCCGGGCTCCACGACTTCATCGTTGCGTACCGCCCCCTGCTCAAGAGTCTGTATGAGCCGCGGTCGCGGCTGCTCCGGCAGCGCCTGCGGGCGTATGCCGGTCTGGCCGGCACAACCTACTATCTCCTCTACCGGGACGCGCTCACCTCCGAGGACCTCGGTCGCAGTATTCCTCTTCCGCGCTTTCTGGACGCCGCACGCTCGCTCCGGAAGCGCTACGCGGGTATCGATACCGTCTATTGCTCGGGCTTTATCCCCAATGCAACGGATCACTCTCTTACGGAAAGCGCCAGATGCCCTGCGGGATCCGCGAAGCTCTCGGTGATGCCCGACGGCTCCGTTTATCCCTGCTACCTTCTTTTCAGGCATAAGGAGTTCATGCTCGGCAACATACTGACGGACGATATCGCCGGCATCCTGGCGCATCCGGCGCTCGACTGGTTCAGGACCTTTGCCGGGAACCGCTGCCCGGACACCGGCTGCAGGCTCTTCTCGCGATGCCGCGGGGGATGCCCTGCCGTCAGCCTCCTCGTCTGTAGCGACCTCACCGCCCCCGACCCCCGCTGCATCCGTCCGGCTATCGGTGGAGGGCGATGAGGGCGCCTATCTCGTCGGCAGGGACAGGCCTGCTGAAGAGGTATCCCTGTACCGCGTCGCAGCGGCTCGCCTTCAGGAACGAGAGCTGGTCATCCGTCTCGACCCCTTCGGCAACGACCTGCAGCTTCATCGTGTGCGCCATCGCGATGACCGCCGTAACAATCGCCTGATCATCGGGGTCGTCGCTCAGGCCGCTGATGAACGATTTGTCTATCTTGATCCTCCGGATGGGCAGCCGCTTCAGGTAGCTCAGCGACGAATAGCCGGTGCCGAAATCATCGATCGAGAGCCCGATGCCCCTGCTGCTCAGGTTGGCCAGGTGGGGGATGGTGATATCGATATGCTGCATCGCGATACTTTCCGTCACCTCGATCTCGAGGCACTCGGGACGCAGCCCCGTCTCCTCCAGGGTCCGCGAAACCACCTCGACGAGATCGGCCTGCTGGAACTGCCGGGCGGAGAGGTTCACCGTCACGCAGAGCTCCCGGTATCCTGCATCCTGCCACTGTTTATTCTGCGCACAGGCGGTGCGCAGCACCCATTCATCGATCGAAACGACGAGCCCCGTCTCTTCGGCAAGGGGAAGGAACTGGAACGGCTGGAGCATCCCGAGCTCGGGATGCCGCCACCGGACGAGCGCCTCGACGCAGGTAATGCCGGGGCGTTTCAGATCGATCTGGGGCTGGTAGTGGAGCTCCAGCTGTCCCTTCTTGAGGGTCTGCCGCAGGCTCTGCTCGAGGATCATCAGCTCGAGGGTCCGCAGGTTCATGGCAGGACTGTAGAACCGGTAGTTGTTCCTCCCCTGCTCCTTCACATGGTACATCGCGACATCGGCGTTCTTCAGCAGCATCTCGGGATACTCGCTGTCATCCGGGTACATGCTTATGCCGATGCTGGCGGTAATATGAAACTCGTGCCCGTCGAAGTGGTAGGACTGATCGAGGATCATCCGGAGCTCCTGCGCAATCCTGGCCGCGCTGTCGGTATCCGCGATATCGGGCAGCACGATGGCGAACTCATCGCCGCCGATGCGGGCGATCGTATCGGACGCCCGCAGGCAGTTCCTCAGCCGTGAAGCGACCTCCCTGAGGAGCCGGTCGCCGGCAGCATGGCCGAGAGAATCATTGATATTTTTAAAACGGTCGAGGTCGAGGAAGAGGACCGCAAGCTTGGCGCGATGGCGGCGCGCCTGGGCGATCTCGAGGGAAAGGCGGTCCATGAAGAGCGTTCTGTTCGCTACGCCGGTCAGGAGATCGTGATAGGCCTGGTACCTGATCGTCTCTTCGGCCTGCTTCCGTTCGGTGATATCGGTGATCATGCCGAGGGCCCCTGCATACGCTCCCTCCTTGTCGAAGAGGGAATTCGTCGAGACGATGGCCCAGAGCGCCGAGCCGTCCTTTCGCCGGAACCGGAAATCGTGCTGCTCGGCAATGCCGTCCCTGCGGCGCGCGAGGTTCAGTTCCGCTTCCTGCCGGACCTCCTCATCCATGAAGTCGAAGAGCGGCCGCCCCAGCATCTCCTCTGCGGCATAGCCGAGCATTTCGGTCATATGCCGGTTGACATAGGTTGTGAGGCCCTGCGCATCGACGATCCAGACTCCTTCGTTCGCTGTATCGATGAGCTGGCGGTAGCGGGCCTCGCTCTCCCTGAGCGCCTCCTCGACCCTGCTCCGTTCGGCTATTTCGGTCTGGAGGCGCTTGTTGGCGAGCTTAAGGTCCGCGGTGCGCTCCTGCACCATATGCTCGAGCCCGTCGCGGTGGCGCCTCAGCTCCTCCTCGGCCTTTTTCCGTTCGAGGACCTCGGCGTGCAGCGCCGTGTTCATGGCATCCGTATGCGCTTTGGCCTCGCTCAGGTACGCAACGAGGTCCCTGTTCTCGAATCTGAGCGCAAGCGACTCGGCATAGATCGTATGGTTCTGCCGCGCCGTCATGAAGATCAGGACTCCATAGAGCAGGACCATGGCCGCCATGGCGAGATGGAACTCATCGCCGATCAGGATGAACCGGGCGGTGAGCGGTGCCAACGCGGGGATGCTATAGGCGAGGAAGGCCGCATTCACTGCCGAATATGCCGCTGCCGCTCCGGCTACCATGCCGCCGAGTACAAAGGCGAGAAAGACCTGGTGCGCTGTCGAGCCCTCGTTGAACAGCAGGATGCCTGCAGCTCCCCAGACCGTTCCCGAGAGCCCGATGCCGATGACGAAGCTCCTCCCCCACTGCGGCGCCCTGTCCGGAGTGACGGCATGTCTCCTGGACTTCCTGAGCAGAACGAACCTGGCGAGGGTAACGGCGAGGAGCGCCCCGAGCCAGAGGAGTATCCTGGCCGCGGGAACAACACCCCAGAGGATGAGGGCGACGATCGAGCCGTTGATCACCGTGGCGACCAACCCCACCGGCGCCAGACGGTAGAGCTGAGCGACCTGCTCGTCGCGCATATATTCATCCCGGGCGGACAGCCCTGCCGCAGGTCCCATTCCTCTCCCCCGCATGGTTAATGGATTATCCGGACTACCTCAATTGTAACAAATGCCGTGGCCGCATAAAAGGCGGCAACCAACAGTAACAGAAAAGCCGGTATCCCGCGGGATACCGGCTCGAGCCCGGAACAGGGCGCGTGCGCTGTCGGTTACGAGGCGATAACGATCGAGGGCATGATGCCGATCGCGAACACCATGATGACCGTGATCAGGATGGCGAGCCCGAGCATCGGCGACGGGCTGATCGTCATCTCCCCGACCACGTCCTTCATGTACATATTGCGGACGATCCTGAGATAGTAGTAGGCGGAGATGGCGCTGAAGATGACCGCCACGACCGCGAGCCACACGTATCCCGCACCGATGAGTGCCATGAAGATGTTGAACTTTCCGATAAAGCCTGCTGTCGGCGGAATGCCGGTGAGCGAGAACATGAAGACCAGCATCAGCGCGGCGACCAGGGGATGGCTCTTCGAGAGCCCTTCATAGTCCTTGATCTCGTCTCCCCGGTCGAGCAGGATGACGATGGCGAAGGCGCCTATATTCATGAAGGCATAGATCATCATGTAATTCATCATCGCCTGGCGCCCCTCCTCGCCGGCGATAATGCCGAGGAGCATGTAGCCCGCGTGCGCGATGGAGGAATAGGCGAGCATCCTCTTTATGTTGGTCTGCACGAGGGCGACGATATTCCCCACCGCCATGGTGGCGATGGCGATGCCGATGAGGATCGCGGTCCAGTCGGCCTGCAGGTGCTGGAAGGCGACGAAGAAGACCCTGCCGATGACCGCGAACCCCGCTGCCTTGGGCCCCACGGACATGAAGGCGGTGACCGAGGTGGGCGCGCCCTCGTACACATCGGGCGCCCACATATGGAACGGCACCGCGGCGATCTTGAACGAGAAGGCGACGGCGACCAGGATCATGCTGAAGAGCAGCAGCGGCGTCGCCTCCCCGCCCTGGAGCTGTGCTGCTATCCGGTAAAGATCGGTCGTCGTCGTCTGCCCGTAGAGCAGCGAAATGCCGTACAGCAGCATGGCCGACGAAAAGGCGCCGAGCAGAAAGTACTTGATGGCGGCCTCGTTGGATTTGGGGTCGTTCCGCTTGATGCCTGCCAGGATATAGGTGCTCAGCGCCATCAGCTCGAGGCCGAGATAGAGGATGATGAAGTCCTTGGCCGAGGCCATCAGCATCATTCCCGCAGTGGCGAAGAGCAGCAGGCTGTAGTATTCTCCATGTTCGACCCTCTCCCGCTGCAGGTACTTGAGCGATATGAAGATGGTCAGGACGAGGTTGATGAGGAAGATGACCTTGAAGTAGCTGCTGTAGCTGTCGCTGATGAACATGCCGCCGAAGGTCTCGCCGTAGCTCTGCGGGATGAAGTAGAGCGTCGCCGCCGCGGCAGCGACCCCGAGGAACGCCAGCACTCCCTTTTCCCTGAAGACGAGGTCGAAGAGCAGGAGCAGCAGCGCTGCCACGGTCATTATGATTTCCGGCAGTACCGGGGTCAGGTCGGGGAAGGGAATGGTCATTTGATCACCTCTATAATGTGCTGTGCTACAGCCGGCTGCCCCGCTGTGGAAATCCTCTGGATGAGGTTCTGGACCGAGGCATCCATGAAGCTGAGGAAGGTATTCGGATAAACGCCGATCCAGAGCACCAGGATGATGAGCGGTGCGAGTGTCGCGATCTCGCGGAAGTTGATATCCTTATGCTCCCGGACCGTCGGGCTCACCTCCATGAAAAAGACCCGCTGGTAGAGCCAGAGCATGTAGCCCGCGCCGATGATGATGCCGGTGGCGGCGAGGGCGCCCATGGCCTTCGATGCCGTGAATCCGCCGAGGAGGATCAGGATCTCGCCGACGAACCCGTTCGTCCCGGGCAGGCCGATCGACGAGAGCGTGAAGACCATGAAGAAGGCGGCATAGACCGGGAGCGCGGTCGCCACGCCGCCGTAATCCGCGATCTTCCTCGTATGGGTACGATCGTAGATCATCCCGACGCAGAGGAAGAGGCCGCCGGTGACGATGCCGTGGTTGATCATCTGGAGGATACCGCCCTGGAGCCCCTGCGTGTTGAGCGCGAAGAGACCGAGCGTCACGAAGCCCATGTGGCTGACCGAGCTGTAGGCGATGAGCCGTTTCAGATCGGTCTGGCCGAGGCAGATGATCGCGCCGTAGATGATGGCGATCACCGAGAGGATCATCATGACCGGCGACATCGCTTTCGTCGCCTCCGGCAGAATCGGCATGCTGAACCGCAGGAACCCGTAGGCGCCCATCTTGATGAGGATGCCCGCAAGGATCACGCTGCCCGCGGTCGGCGCCTCGGTATGGGCGTCGGGCAGCCAGGTATGCACCGGGAACATTGGGACCTTCACCGCAAAGGCGGCAAAGAAGGCCCAGAACAGGATGACCTGCAGGTTGAAGGGATAGGTGGTGGTCATCATCTTCAGGATATCGAAGGAGTTGCCCGTCTGAAGGTAGAGGACGATGATCCCAACGAGCATGAGGACGCTGCCCACCAGGGTATACAGGAAGAACTTGATCGCTGCGTAGACCCGGTTCGGCCCGCCCCACACGCCGATGAGGAGGAACATGGGGATCAGCATAGCCTCCCAGAAGATATAGAAGAGGAAGAGGTCGAGGCTGCAGAAGACGCCGATCATCGCGCCCTCGATGAGGAGCAGGGCCGCGTAGAACTCCTTCGCCCGGTCCTTGATACTGTTCCAGGAGACGGTGACGCAGAGGATGGTCAGGAGCGCCGAAAGCAGGACGAAGAGGACGCTGATGCCGTCTATGCCGAGGGCATAGCTGACGCCCCACGCGGGTATCCACTCATGGCGCTCGACGAACTGCATCTGCGCCGTGGTCTTGTCGAAGCCGCTGAAGAGCGGGAGGCTCAGGGCGAAGGTCGCTATGCTCAGGAACAGGGCGGTCCACTTGATCGCCGTCTCGCTGGTCCGCTTCAGGAGAAAGATCAGCAGCGCCCCTGCTAGGGGGAGAAAGATCAAGGTGCTCAGTATCGGGTAACTCATCATACCTCCTCGTTGGCCTCCTCTTACTGTCCGGCGGTTGCGATCAGCACCAGGGAAAGGATGAGAAAGAGCCCGATCGCCATCGAGACGGCATAGTGCTGGACATAGCCGGTCTGGAGCCTTCTCAGGCGCTCGCCGAAATTCCCGATAGCCCTGGGCACGCCGTTTACGATCCCTTCTATGATACCGCCGTCGGTGACGGCCATCAGTACATTGGTTGCGGCCCACCTGGTCGGCCTGACGATGATGAAGTCGTACAGCTCATCGATGTAGTACTTGTTCCACAACGTCGTGTATATTCCCCTGAAGCTCGCGGCGAGGGTCTTCGGAATCTCGGGCTTGAGCGCGTAGAAGACCCAGGCGAAGAAGATGCCGCCGAAGGCCGCTGCTATCGAGATGCCCACCACCATCAGCTCCTCCGCATGGGAGGCGTGGACATGAGGATGGCCGAGCACCGGCTCGAAGAAGTGGGCGATCCAGTTCCCGACGCCTATCGCCGAGCCGAACAGCTCGGGTATGCCGATCCAGCCCGACGCGATAGCGCCCACGGTCAGGATTATGAGCGGGACGGTCATCGTTGCCGGCGACTCATGGAGGTGGTGCTCCTGCTCGAGGGTCCCCCTGAACTTCCCGTGGAAGGCGAGGAAAATGATCCTGAAGCTGTAGAACGCGGTAATCGCGGCGACGAGAGAGCCGATCACCCAGACGATCCTGCCGACCGTGCCGCCGTTATAGGCGAGCCAGAGGATCTCGTCCTTGCTGAAGAAGCCCGCCAGGCCGGGCACCCCGGCGATGCTGAGCGAGGCGATGAGGAACGTCCAGTAGGTGACAGGCATATGTTTTTTCAGTCCGCCCATCTTCTGTATATCCAGCTCCCCTGCCATGGCGTGCATGACGCTGCCGGCGCCGAGGAAGAGCAGGGCCTTGAAGAAGGCATGGGTATAGAGATGGAAGATACCTGCGCCGAACGCGCCGACGCCGCAGGCGAGGAACATGTAGCCGAGCTGGCTCACGGTCGAGTAGGCGACGATACGCTTTATGTCGTTCTGCACCAGCGCTATCGTCGCTGCAAAGAGGCTCGTAATCGCCCCCGTGAGCGCGACGACGGCCATGGCGACTTCCGACATGCTGAAGAGCGGGTTGAACCGGGCGACCATGAAGACGCCGGCGGTGACCATGGTGGCAGCGTGGATCAGCGCGCTGACCGGCGTCGGGCCCTCCATGGCATCGGGCAGCCAGACATGGAGCGGGATCTGCGCCGATTTGCCGACCGCGCCGCAGAAGAGCAGGAGCGCTATCAGGGTGACGAGGTGAATCTCATACCCCAGCAGGCTGATCGTCTGGCCCTGCAGCGAGCCCACGTTCGCGAAGATATCGGCATAGTGAACGGTGCCCAGGGTGAGGAAGATCATGAAGACGCCGAGGCCGAAGCCGAAGTCGCCGAACCGGTTGACGATGAAGGCCTTCTTTCCCGCATCGGCAGCGCTCTTCTTTTCGTACCAGAAGCCGATGAGGAAGTAGGAGCAGAGCCCCACCGCCTCCCAGCCGAAGTAGAGCTGCAGCAGGTTGTTGCCCATGACGAGCATGAGCATCGAGAAGGTGAACAGGCTGAGATAGGAGAAGAAGCGGTAGTAGCCCGGATCGCCGTGCATGTAGCCTACCGAGTAGATATGGACCAGCAGGCTCACGCTCGTCACGACGATGAGCATGATGGCGGTCAGCTGGTCGATGAGGAACCCTACGGTAACCCTGAAGGTGCCGGAGACGATCCAGCTGTAGACATCCTGGTTGATGACCTGCCCGTTCACTACGCCGATGAAGGTCTTCACCGCGAGAACGAACGACCCGAGGACAGCGAGGATTGCGACCCAATGGGCCTTGTCCTTGATGATCCATCTGCCGAGGAGGATGTTGACGGCAAAGGCGGCGAGCGGCAGGAGCGGTATCAAAACATGCATATCCATGGGCTTACCCTCTCATCTCGGTGATTTCATCGGTGTGTATCGCCGCCCTGTTCTTGAAGAGCGCCACCAGGATCGCGAGCCCGATCGCCGCCTCGGCAGCAGCAACGGTGATAATGAAGAAGACCAGTATCTGGCCCCGCAGGTCCTGCAGGTAGTGGCTGAAGGCGACGAGGCTTATGTTCACCGAATTGAGCATCAGCTCGATGGACATAAGGACGATGATGATGTTCCGCCGGATCATGAACCCGACGACGCCGATGGTGAAGATGACGGCGCTCAGTGCGATATACCACTCCAAGGGTACCATATGTCCTCCTACGGAAATGAAGAGCTCGAAGAAAAAAGCGGGAAGTGAGAAGGTCCCTTTCTTATGACCACTCTTCCCTCACCTCTTCCTTCCTGTTTCCCGCTCCTTACTTGTTTTTTTGGCCAGCACGATCGCCCCGACGATAGCGATCAGCAGTATCAGCGAGGCGATCTCGAAGGGGAAGAGATACTCGGTGTACAGCACCGTGCCCAGCGCCTTCGTATGGGTAGCGGCCTTGATCGCCTCGATCGTGAACGGCCCCGCAGGGCCCTGCGTCAACGAACCCAGGACATACATGATCAGCACCAGGATAAACACCCCCATCGAGATGCCGAGCGGCCAGGCGCCGACAAACTTCTCGCCCTCGAGCTCTTCCTTGAGATTGAGCATCATGATGACGAAGAGGAAGAGCACCAGGATCGCCCCCGCGTAGAGGATGATCTGGACCGCCGCCAGGAACTCGGCGTTCAGGAAGAGGTAGAGCGCGGCGATATGGAAGAAGAGCCCCAGCATCATCAGGACGCTGTGCACGGGGTTTCTTCTGGTTATCACGAGCAGCGACAGGACGACCGTAGCGACCGCGAAATAACCGAAAAAGAGCTTAGGCAGCATTGCTCATCCCCCCTTGCGTCGTTTCATTGCCTTCCGGCCCGCCGGGACCGCCCGGCTCGGCATTCTTCGGTGAAGCCTCCCGGGGAGCGCTCCCGGCTCTCCTGAGCACCGGCTGATCCTCGTGGGACTGGAAGTCCTCGGACAGGGGGCGCCAGAAGTGCCTGAAGTACTCCTTACCCTTGTCGCCTGCCATGAACTTATCCCAGTTGGCGAGCAGTTTTTCCTTTGTCATATAGAGCGCTTCACGGGTGGTATCGCAGTATTCATAATGCGGGGTCATCACCACGGCCCCGAAGGGGCAGGCCTCGACGCAGAACCCGCAGTAGACGCACCGGAGCACCTCGATCTCATAGCGGTCGACGATCTTCGAGTGGTCCGAGCCCTCGCTGGTGTAAATCGAGATGCATTTCGAGGGACAGACGGCTGCACACAGGCCGCAGCCGACGCATTTCGCCTCGCCCGCATCGGTCCGCACGAGGGCGTGCAGCCCCCGGAATCCCGGGAAGGGCTCGCGCTTCTCCTCGGGGTACTGGCGGGTCACCGGCCGGGTCAGCATCATCTTGAAGGTGAGCGCCATACCCTTCAGTATCTCGAGCATGAAGACCTTTTTCGCTATATCCTTTAATCTCATTCTCCTCTTACCTCTCTGGGGGCGATAGAGTTTACTTACGCTTCAGCCTAACTGAAATAGTACACGAGCGACGTGACCACTATGTTTACCAGCGCCAGCGGAATCAGGACCTTCCAGCCCAGCGACATCAATTGATCGTAGCGGTAGCGGGGCACCGTCGCCCTTACCCAGTAGAACAGGAAGATATGGAGATAGACCTTGCCGAGGAACCAGACGATGCCCGGCACCGCTGCGAGCGCGGGGACGGCGTTCGTGAGCACCGGCGGGAGGGTCCAGCCGCCCCAGAAGCAGACCACGGCGATGCTCGACATCACGATCATGCCGATATACTCCGCCGCATAGTAGAGCGCGAACCGCATGCCGCTGTACTCGGTAAAGTAGCCCGCCACCAGCTCGCTCTCCGCTTCGGGCAGATCGAAGGGGGTCCGGTTCGTCTCGGCGAACATCGAGACGAGGAAGACGAAGTAGCCGAGGATCTGCGGGAAGAGATACATGCCGAACCAGTACTGCTGCTGCGCCTTGACGATATCGGTGAGGTTCAGGGAGCCGGAGAGTATCATGACGCCGACGAGGCTCAGCCCCATGGAGACTTCATAGCTGATGACCTGGGCCGATGACCTGAGGCCGCCCAGGAAGGAGTACTTGGAGTTGGACGCCCACCCCGCCATGACCACGCCGTACGCGGCGAGCGACGACATCGCGAAGAGATAGAGCAGCCCCACATTGATGTTGGCGATGACGAAGCCGTCGAAGAAGGGGATCACCGCGGTCGAGCTGAGCGCGGCGAAGATGATGATGACCGGAGCGAACCAGAAGACCGGCTTGTCCGCGTTCGCCGGGATGATATCCTCTTTGAAGAAGAGCTTGACCATATCCGCGACCGGCTGGAGGATGCCGTGGGGACCGACCCGCATAGGGCCGAGCCGCACCTGCATGTGGCCGATGACCTTGCGCTCGAAATAGGTTGCATACATAACGTGGAAAAAGACCGCGGCAACGACGACCATCATCTTGACTACCATAAGTACCATAGTGATGATGAAGTCGTAGCCTCCCCCGGCGATACCGGCTGATGCGAATGTCTCGACTATGTTCACGCTGCCACCTCCGCGGTCATCCGTTCACTCTTCTTGACGGCAGCTTCGACGCCGTCCAGCGCCGGAGCCTTGAGCGCCGTGTTCATGCGCCACGGCAGAATCCTGAAGAGCCCGCTCCCTTCGAAATTGTTCGGCGCCATCACCAGAGTCTCCGGCACATCGATAAAGGCCATCACCGGCAGGTCGAGCGTCCCTATCTCGGTCGCGATGGTCACGTAGTCGCCGTCGGCGACTCCGAGCTTCTGCGCCAGCTTCGTCCCTATCTTCACGTACGGTTTCGAAGATATGCTGTTCAGCGCCGCCGAATGCCTGCTCTGGCTCGCCGAATGGAAGAGGGGCTTGTCGAGGGCGAGATACACCTTGTTCGCCTCCGGCTTTTTCAGCAGCGTCTTGCCCTCGGGAAGCGCGATCCCCTGAATGCCCACATCGTGCCTGAGCGGCTCGCCCTTGTAGGGCCACATGCCGGCGCCCTGGTCCATGTCTTCGTAGGTGACGCCCTTGTGGAGCGGGGATATCTTCGCGATCTCTCCCAGTATATCCGATGCGCCTTTATAGCTCATGTCGACGCCGAGGAGCCTGCTTATCTCGGCGAGGATCCTCCAGTCCTCCATGGCGACGCTGTCCTGGGGTCCGTCGACCGCTTTATTGAGGTGCTGCATTCTCCGCTCGAGATTGGTATAGGAGCCTTCCTTTTCAGCCCAGGAGAGCGCCGGGAGAACGACATGCGCGAGCTGGGCGGTTTCGGAGAGGAAGATGTCCTGCACCACGAGAAGCTCCAGCCCGGAGAGCGCCTCCCTCACTACCTTCTGTCCCGGGACCGTGAAGGCGATATTCTCGCCCATTACATAGAGCGCTTTCACGTTCTTCGCCTGCGCCGCCTCGATCATCTCCATGAGGCTCAGGCCGGGAGCGGCCGGGACCGTGACGTTGAAGAACTCCTCGTACCGCTTCCTGAAGCTCTCGACCGCGAGCGGTCTTCCGCCGGGGAGCATGTCGGGCAGGCAGCCCATATCGACGAGCCCCTGCTCGTTCGGCAGCTCTGCGGAGAGATAGATGCGGCCGTTGAGGAGATGCACCAGGGCAGCGAGGAGGAGGAGGTTGGTATGCCCCTCCTTCCGCTGAATGATGTCCCTTCCTATGATTATTGCCGGGTTGGCGACGCCTGCAAGGCGCTCGACCGCAGCCGCGAGCGCCTCGACCGGAACGCCGCAGGTCTCTGAGGCCTCGCCGAGCGTTACAGGCTGGAGTTTCTTGATCATCTCCTCGAAGGCGGACCGCTCGCCGGAAAGCTGCTTCTTCTTCAGGAGCTCGGTCACCAGCGCCGCCAGCAGCGCCGTCTCGGTGTAGGGAGCGGGCACGAGGCTGTCGGTGCTGAACCGCTTCAGTCCCGCGGCAAACCCGACGGTGATGACCGGGACCTCTTTCTGCGCCGCCGCCCGTATCTGGAGGCCCAGAACCGGGTTGACGGCCGCAGGGTCGCCGCCGACCACGAAGACGCCGTCGGCATGCGTGATACCGCTGAGGGGGTTTGCGGTAACGCCCTGCCCGAATATCTGCTCGAAGAACTTCTGGGCAGGGGCAAAGGCGAAGCCCGCTGCAGAGTCGATATTATTGCTGCCGAGAGCGACGCGCATGAACTTCTGGAATACGTAGTTGTCCTCGTTCGTACACCGCGCCGAGGCGACGCCGGCGATCGCCCCGCCGCCGTGCTTTTCCTTTATATCCTTCAGCCGCTGGCTGATCACGGTGAAGGCCTCGCTCCAGGTCGCCTCCCGCAGCTCGCCCTCCTTGCGGATGAGCGGCGCCTTGAGCCTGCGGGGGCTGGCAATGTAGTCATAGCCGAAACGGCCCCTGTTGCAGAGGAGCCCTCTGTTGACCCCTTTTTCAACCTCGGGGACGACCCGTACGAGGGCATTCCCCCTCACCTGGGCGGTGACCGAACAGCCGACGCCGCAGAAGGAGCAGACGGTGTCCACATTCTTTTCTATGAACCACTGGCGGTAGGTATGCTTGTGCAGCCGCGACATGATGGCGCCCACAGGGCAGACGGTGAGGCAGTTCCCGCAGTACTCGCAGTTGTAGCGGCCGCCGGAGAAGGGCTCGACGAAGGTCTTGCTCGTCCTGTTCACCATGGCGATCGCAGAAGCGCCCTGCACCTGGCTGCACATCCGGACGCAGCGCGTACAGGAGATGCAGCGCTCCATGTTGCGCACGATGATCGGGTCGTCATAGCTCTCGGGATGGCGGCGCTTGCCTTCATCGAAACGGCCCGCCGTGGGGCCGTACTTCATTACCAGGTCCTGCAGGTCGCACTCGCCCGCCTTATCGCAGTAGGGACAATCGAGGGCGTGGTTGATGAGAAGGAACTCGAGCATCCCTTTCCGCGCCTCGACGACCTTTTCGGTCTCGGTGCGGACGACCATGCCGTCGGTGATGTTCAGGGTGCAGGCGGTCTGGAGCCGCGGCATCTTCTCGATCTCGACGAGGCAGAGCCTGCAGCCGCCGTAGGGATTGAGCATCTCGTGGTGGCAGAGGGTGGGGATCTTTATCCCTGCTATCTTTGCCGCCTCGAGGATCGTGACCGGCTTCTCGAGCTTGATCTGCTTATCGTTTATGGTTACCGTTATCATTACGCGACACCCGCCGTTCTCTTGGTAGTGGTAATTTTTGATTCGAACTCTCCCCTGAAATGCTTGATGAAGCTCTGGACCACGCCGGCAGCGCCGTCGCCGAGGGGGCAGAAGGTCCTGCCGAAGATGTTTTTCGCAATCTCGAGGAGGAGCTCGATGTCGCCCTCCCTCCCCGCGCCGCGGTCGATCCTGCCGAGAATGCTCCGCAGCCACCCCACGCCCTCCCTGCAGGGAGTGCATTTGCCGCAGGACTCGTGCTCGAAGAACTTTATAGCCCGGTAGCAGACCTTGACGAGGTCGACGGTCTCGTCGAAGACCATCACGGCGCCCGAGCCGAGCATGCTGCCGTGCTTGAGCATGGCCGAGAAGTCCATCGGGCAGTCGATCTGGTCGGCGGGAAGAATGGGGGTGGAGATGCCGCCCGGGATCACCGCTTTGAGCTTCTTGCCGCCGCGGATGCCGCCGCAGTGGGTATAGATGATGTCCCTGAGCGTCGTTCCCATGGGGAGCTCATAGACTCCCGGCTTGTTCACATGACCGCTGACCGAATAAAGCTTGGGACCGGGGCAATCGACGCTTCCGATCTGGGCGTAGGCATCGGCGCCGATCTCGATGATGAGCGGGAGGTTCGCCAGGGTCTCGACATTGTTGACCACAGTAGGCTTCGCCAGGAAGCCCTCGTTCACCGGGAAGGGAGGCTTGATGCGGGGCTGGCCCCGCTTGCCCTCGAGCGACTCGATCAGCGCGGTCTCCTCGCCGCAGATGTACGCGCCGGCGCCCTGGTGCACGGCGAGGTGGAAGCGCGTCCCCGTGCCGAGGATGTCGTCACCGAGATACCCTTTATCGTACGCCTGCCGTATTGCCCCGTCGAGTATGTCCTTCGCCCCGGGATACTCGCCGCGGAGATAGATATAGCCGTACTCAGCGTCGAGCGCGTGGCCCGAGATGACCATCCCTTCGATGAGCAGGTGCGGGTTCTTCTCGAGGATCGGCCTGTCCTTGAAGGTGCCCGGCTCTCCCTCGTCGGCATTGCAGACGACGTATTTCGGTTTCTTGGGATCGGCTGCGGCGAACGACCACTTCATTCCGGTCGGGAACCCTGCGCCGCCCCTCCCCCTGAGCCCCGCCTTCTTCACCGAATCGATGATTGCAGCGGGCTCCATGGCGAGGGCCTTGGCGAGGGCCTTGTAGCCGCCTGCCTTTGCATATTCATTGAGGTCCGCCGAGTTCGGGTTATCGATGTTGCGCAATAGATATTTTTCCATGGCCGGTCCCTATGTATAGCTTTCCAGGATTTTGGTAATGCTCTCTTCTGTCAGGTTCTCGTGGAAGTCGGTGTCCACGAGCATCGCCGGCGCCGTGCCGCAGGCGCCAATGCACTCCATGATGACCAGGGAAAACCTGCCGTCCGCCGTAGTCCCGTTGGGATCGAGTCCATACCTGGTCTTGAGCATCTCGACGAGCCGCTCCGCTCCCATGACCGTGCAGGCCACGTTCGTGCAGAGCTGGATGAGGTGCCGGCCCATGGGGCGGTGGATGAACATCGAATAGAAGGTAGCGACGCCCTTGATCGTCGCCTTGGGAACATTGAGCAGCTCGCCGATCGCCGCCATCGCCTCGGGGGCTATCCAGCCGTTCTCCCGCTGCACTACATAGAGGCTCGGCAGAAGACAGGACCGCGGGTCCTGGTACTTTTCTTTTATCCTGTTGATCTCCGCTACCGCGCTGTCGCTTAGCATATGAGCCCCCATCACCTCGTAATTTATACTCCTAGCGATCGCACTCCCCGAGCACGATATCGATGGTTCCTATGTTGGTAATCACGTCGGCCACGTACGCATCCTCGCAGAGCTTCGGCAGCACCGATACATGGATAAAGGAGGGGGCTCTCAGCCTCATGCGATAGGGTCTTCCGCTCCCATCGCTGATGATATAGAACCCGAGCTCGCCCTTCGGCACCTCGGTCGCCGCGTAGATCTCGCCCTCGGGAGCGGCGATGGGTCCTTTGGTGATGAGCACGAACTGGTGGATCAGCGACTCCATATCGCTCAACACCCGGTCCTTCGGCGGGAGCGTGAACTTCGGGGCGTCGGGCGCCATGATAGGCCCTTTCGGCATCTGCTCCAGGCACTGCCTGATGATCCGGTTGGACTGCTTCAGCTCTTCCATCCTGCAGAGATACCGGTCGTAGGCGTCGCCGTTCTTGCCGACCGGCACATCGAACTCGACCCTGTCATAGGCATCATAGGGGGCCGCCTTCCGCACGTCATACGGCACGCCGGAGCCGCGGAGGGTCGGGCCGGACAAGCCCCAGTTGATGGCGTCTTCGGCGCTGATGACGCCGATCCCCTTGGTCCGCTCGTGCCAGATCCTGTTTTCGTTCAGCAGGGTCTCGTACTGCTCTTCGATGATCTGGGGATAGGTCTCGGTAAACGCATACAGCTTGTCGATGAACTCCTGGCTCACATCGTTCCGCACGCCCCCGATTCTCGGATAGCTCACGGTGAGCCGCGCGCCGCAGGTCATCTCGAAGAGGTCGATCAGCAGTTCCCTGTCCCTGAAGGAGTAGAGGAAGAGGGTCATGGCACCGATGTCGAGGGCATGGGTCGAGACGCCGATGATATGGCTGCTGATCCTCGTCATCTCGGCCATGATGGTCCGTATGTACTTCGCCCGCTCGGGCACCTCGATGCCGAAGAGCCGCTCGACGGCGACGCAGTACCCCACGTTGTTCGACATGCTCGAGATATAATCGAGACGATCGGTAAGGGGGAGCGCCGAGAGGTAGGTCCTGTTCTCGGCAAGCTTCTCGACCCCCCGATGGAGGTAGCCCACATAGGGCGTCACCTTTACGACATTCTCTCCATCGAGATCCAGGACAAGCCGCAGCACGCCGTGCGTGGCAGGATGCTGGGGCCCCATATTGACGGTGAGCTCTCTCGTTTTCAGTTCTCGTACCGGAGCTGACATTATCTGACCTCGTATCCTTTGTTCTTTTCCGCTATCGCGATGACCTCTTTGAGGCCCTTCCACTCCCGGTCGCCGAGATCGCTCTTCAGGGGATAATCCTTGCGCAGGGGATACCCCTCCCAATCCTCGGGGAGCAGGATGCGCCTCATATCCGGATGACCCTTGAAGACGACCCCGAACAGGTCATAGCACTCCCGCTCGTGCCAGTTCGCCCCGGCCCAGATATCGACCACGCTGTCGATGACGCAATCCTCTTCGGGCACCTCGGCTTTCATCCGTATCATATGCTTATGCCGCAAGGAGTACAGGTGATACACCACCTCGAAGCGCGGCTCCTTCTTCCCTAAATAATCCACGCCGCAAAGGTCTTCCAGGTAATTGAAGTAGAGCTCCGGGGCATCGTGCAGGTAGCGCAGCATCTCCTTGATGCGGTCTCTCTTCACCACCACCGATACCTGCCCGCGGAATTCCTTGATCTCTTTCACCTCCGTGGGATACCGGTCCTTTATCAGCTCTGCGATATCTTTTGGATCCATTTTACCTCCGTGACGCCCTCCGGAAGGCGCGCGACGATGTTATCTCCACCTGCTCCACTTGAAATGCTCTTTGCGGATCTTCTCCTGCAGCTTGAGAATACCCTCCAGCAGCGCTTCGGGCCGCGGCGGGCATCCCGGGATGTAGATATCGACAGGCAGGAACGTATCAACCCCCTGAACAGTGCTGTAGGAATTGAATATGCCGCCGCTGCAGGCGCAGCTTCCCATGGAGAGGACGTAGCGCGGCTCGGGCATCTGGTCGTAGACCCTCCGCACGATAGGCGCCATTTTCTTGGTCACCGTGCCGGCGATGATGACAAAGTCTGCCTGTCTCGGCGATCCCCTGAAGATCGAGCCGAGCCGGTCCAAATCATAGTGTGACGATCCCGTCGTCATCATTTCAATGGCGCATCAGGCAAGGCCGAAGGTCATCGGCCAGAGCGACGACAGCCTGCCCCAGTTGACGAGCTTGTCGAAGCTGGCGATGATCGTATTGGCGCCGGGGATGATCCTCAATCCCTTTTCTATCTCGACCACTTCCGAGTCCGTGGTGGTCGGCGTTACGATATCCGTAGTAGCCATCCGCTGTTCACCTCCTTATTCTTGCGTTTATCGCGTCTATAGCGTTTATCGCGTTATAGCGCAAAGACGATTTCCGCAACGCGACAAACGCTATAACGCTATAAAGGTTTTTCAGTCCCACTTGAATGCCTCTTTCCGCCATGCGTAGATAAAGCCGACAGCCAGCACGACGATAAAGAGCATCATTTCCACGAGGGCGTACAAGCCGATCTTGCCGAAGACGAGCGCCCAGGGATAGAGGAAGACCGCTTCCACATC
This sequence comes from Nitrospirota bacterium, assembly GCA_040752355.1. NCBI lineage: Bacteria > Pseudomonadati > Nitrospirota > Nitrospirota bacterium. The sequence continues at coordinate 124,084 of JBFMHE010000006.1, forward strand.
GAAGACCACGAAAAGCATGGCGATGATATAGAATTTGATGCTGAACCGGTGGCGCGGCTCGCTGACCGGCGGGTTGCCCGACTCATAGGGCATGAGCTTCTCCCGGTAGGGCCGCTTCAGCCTGAAGATTTCGCCCATGATCAACGCTCCTGTGCCTATGGCCAGGGCTATTATCATGAAGACCATTACGGGGAAATATTCGGTGGGTATATAGCTGCCGGGAGTTATCGGGTTCATAAACTACCTCATTATAATGTTTTTTTATAAGCCCAATCCTTTTATTTATAACTCAAGGTAAAGAGACTTGTCAAGAAAACTTTATAATGACTTTACAGCTGAGCGAAAACAGCCGGTTACAAACATTGCTGGCAAAAAGAATCAGCGACTTTTTTTATAACCAAAATTAGCAAGTCTTTTCAAATTAAAATATAAAATACCCCCTATAAACGGTTATGCTTGTCTTGAGGCAGGGCATTGCATTACAATCATCGTTCATGAGCATTCTCGCCGCCATAGTCTCGAGAAAGAGGGAGCGCCTTGCGGAGGCAAAACGGACGACTCCGTTTGCCGCGCTGAAAGGCATGGTCCGGGATGCCGAGCGGTCCCGGGACTTCAGAGCCGCGATAGCAGGAGAGCCCGGCGCCATACGGCTCATCGCCGAGCTCAAGAAGGCTTCACCTTCGAAAGGCCTGATCAGGAAGGATTTCGATCCTGCGCGCATCGCTTCCGTCTATGAAAGCGGGCCGGTTGCCGCGATATCCGTTCTGACCGAAGAGGACTTCTTCCAGGGGCAGCTCTCGTTCATTCCCCTGGTGAGGCAGAAGACGACGAAACCGCTCCTGCGGAAGGATTTCCTCTTCGACGAGTACCAGCTCTACGAGGCGCGGGCGTACGGCGCCGATGCCGTTCTACTCATCGCAGCCCTTCTCGAAAGAGGCCAGGCAGCGGAGTACTTGCAGCTCGCCGGCGAGCTGGGCCTGTCGGTGCTCTTCGAAGTGCACGACGAAGAGGAGCTCGAACAGGCGCTCTCTATCGACGCCCCCCTCATCGGCATCAACAACCGCAATCTGAGGACGCTCAGGATCGACCTCGCCACAACGTTCAGACTGAAGCGGGAGATACCTGCAGGCAAGATCGTCGTCTGCGAGAGCGGCATCAGGACCAGGGATGAGGTGCAGCGATTGATCGACGCGGGCATCGACGCGATGCTCATCGGTACCTCACTGATGGAGGCGCAGGACATAGGAAAGAGGATCGACGAGCTGATGCCCCCCGCCTGACCGGAGCGGCGCGTGCCGCCACCCCCGCTAGAGCTCTTCCGTCTGCCTCACGGGCAGGGTGATCGTGAACCGCGCCCCCCCGCTGGCAGCGTCATCGACCGCTATCGTACCGCCGTGCTGCTCGACCAGCCGCTTGCTTATGGCGAGCCCCAGCCCGGTGCCCTTCGCCTTGGTGGTAAAGAAGGGCTGAAATATCTTCGCCTTGATCTCTTCACTGACCCCCTTGCCGGTGTCGGCGATCTCCACCAGGATCATCTCGCCGGCAGGGACATACGAGGTGCGCACCGTAAGCGTTCCGCCTTCGGGCATGGCATCGGCGGCATTGAGCAGGAGGTTCAGGAAGACCTGTTTCAGCTGCATGGAGTCGGCCAGGGTCTCGGGGACGAGGGGATCGAGCTCCTTGACGATCCGTATGGAGGGGACGCCGCTCTTCGAAAAGGAAGGGCTCTTCATCGAGAACGTTATGGTGGTATCGAGAAGAGCATTGATGTCCGAGCTCATCAAGTGGGGCTTGGGCGGCTTCGCGAAGTTGAGCAGGTCTTTCAGGAGCAGCTCGATACGCCTGATCTCCTCCACCACCTTCAGGAGCACGTCGCGGTCCGCCTCGGCGACCGTCGGCTCCTCGGCAAGGACCTCCATCGAGACCTTGATCCCGGCAAGGGGATTCTTGATCTCGTGGGCAAGACCTGCGGCGAACTCCCCGCATGCCTTCATCTGCTCGGCGCGCTGCAGGCGCTCTTCGGCCTGCTTGCGCACGGTGATATCGCGGTCAAAGGCGAGGACATACTTGTGGTCCTTGAGCTCGAGGAGGCCGGCGCTCACCTCCACGGGGAACAGGGAGCCGTCCTTCTTCCGGTGCATGATCTCGTCCTTGATCCACTCTCCTCCGAGGATGCGCCCTATCCTTCTCTCGACCATTCCCGCATCGTCCGGCCCGTCGAGGTCGGCAATCGTGAGCGCGAGCAGCTCATCGACCGAATAGCCGTGCATTTCAGCGGCCGCCCTGTTCGCGGCAACGATCTGTCCCGGCCGTTCCCCTTCCGCCTCGAGGATGAAGATGGCGTCGCCGGCGCTTTCGAAGAGCATCCGGTACCGCTTCTCGCTCTCCTCGATCGTCTCCATGTTCCCTTTCAGCGTACCGGCCATGTCGTTGAACGAGGTCGCCACCTTGCCGAACTCGTCCTTCAGCCCCTCGATGCGGTAATCGAGGTCTCCTGCCTCGAGCCTCCTGGTCGCCTCGAGAAGCACCTTCACCGGCTCGGTGAGCCCCCTGACAAAGATAAAGGCGAGCCCCGCGGCGAGGAAGGGCCCGATGGCGATGAGAACATAAAGGATGCCCTTCGTACTGGCGATCTTGCTGAGCGTGGCCTGCGTCTTCTCTTCGAGCTTGGTGCTCGCCATGGTGATCATCGTGTTCGTCTTTGCAATGAGCGCCTCCCCGGTCGCGAAGGCGTGGTCCTCCTCGGCCTGGAGCCTGCTGTTGTTCGCCCGCATCGTGAACACCCTGCTCAAGGCGGCCTTGTACTGTTCGACCTGATCCTCCAGCTCCCGCAGCCGCGTATTCACCTCTTCGGTGTGATGGCAGCTGAAGCACATCCGCGCAACCCCCTCCATGCCCCGCACATGACTCACGATCGTATCGATACCCCGGGCGTGGCGCGTATTCTTGAGGGTCAGGTCCGCCTGCACCTTCTTGACCTGTATCAGGAGGTGCTCGCGCAGGATCTCGACCTGGTGGAGCTTTATGAGGTTGTCGAGCGTGGTGGTCGCTTTTTCGATCGTCACGACGATGTACATGCCGCCGATAAGGAAGAGGAGAGAGAAGAGGCTCAATCCTATGACGATCTTCTTTTTCACTACCGGTTCACATAGTCGTAGCTGGCGAGGTCAAGGCCGATCGATGCTGCGTAGGCATAGACCGCCTGGTAATCGCCATTGGAGGTCGCGATGAAGCGGCGCGCGCCGAACTTCTGGAGCACCTCTTTTCCCTGCGGATCGTAGTGCATGGTGAGGAAGACTTCCTTGAGCTTGGCCTTCAGCGAGGCATCGAGCCCCTTTCTCACGGCCAGGCCGTTTTCGGGGACATCGGGAGACTTCTCGAGGATGGTGAGCTCGGCGGCGATGCGGGGGTCTTCCTGCGCGAGCCGGGCAAACACCGTATTTTTTGCGACGCCGATATCGGCCTTCTTATTAAGAACGTCGTAGATGGTATCGTCGTGGGTGCCGGTGAAATAGGTTTCCTTGAAATAGGTGTGGTATTCCTTTATGGCGTTCTTCTTGAAGTACTCCAGCGGCAGGAGGTAACCGGCGGTGGTCGCCTTGTCGACAAAGGCGAACCGCTTCCCCCTCATGTCGCGGGCGGACCTGATGCCGCTGTCCTTCCTCACAAAGATGAGCCCGTGGTAGGTCGAGGAGCCGTCATTGCTCTCCGGCCTCACGAGGACCTGCACGCCGAGCTTGGCGTGCGCCAGGGCATAGGTGAAGCTCCCGAAAAAAGCGCCGTCCAGGCGTGCTGCGATAAAATTATCGATGATATTGCCGTAGCGGGGGAGTACGGTAAGCTTGATCTTTATGCCGACCTTGGACGAAAGATAGGCGGCAAGGGGCTCGTAGCGTTCCATCTGCTTGAAGATGTTCTGTTCGGGGATGAGCCCGATGAGAAGAACGCGCTCCTGGGCAGCCTTTTTAGTCTTCCCCTCCCGGGCTTCTGACACCGCTGCCCCGCCGCTGCCTGTAACGATTCCTAAAACCAGGAGTACAACGATGAGATTCCGCTTCATCTGCAATGAGCCCCTCTCGAAAAAGCGACCCGGTCCTCGTGGAACCGATGCCCTCCCGCCGCGTTGCCGGACCGCCTCACGCCGCCCCTCCCAGGCCCCGACGGCGTTTTTGTAATCGCGGAGGTCGGAACGGTGGGCGTCTTATAAGCTTAAAATACTTGCCTGCGTAAAGTAAATACATCCTTACCACGGCCGCCGCGCTGTTTCACGGCGGGGTGCTCTGAAGACAGCTGCGGCAGCGCTACGACAGGCGGGACCTACTCTGCAGCATCCAGGCGGGCGAGATACTCTTCCCATTCGACGGGGAGCAGGTATTTCTTGTTGCTGTTGCACTCCTTGCAGGCAGTGACGATATTGCTCTTCACCGACCTGCCGCCCCTGACCAGCGGGACGAGGTGGTCCATGGTGAGCTCCTTGGCAGGTACTCTGGAGTGGCAATAGAAGCACCTGCCCTCCGCGCACTTCCGCTTCCACCAGCCGCTCTTGCGAAGCTCCCGCGCGGCGCTCTTCTCCCGCTTCATATCCTGTTCGCTGACTTCCGGTACAAACATCACACGTTCTCTCTATTTCCTGCCCCGGCGGGTCTCTTCCTCTTCGAAATACTTCGTGTAGAGCACGTCCCACTCAGGGCTGCCCTCGACCGGCTTCTTCGAGAGGGTCTGTATCTTCTTCCGGACCGCGGCGTCCATGTCCTCTCCCACCTTGAGCTCGTTCATCACGGTCCTCTTGATCTCTCTCCGGAGCAGGCTGTCATCCTCCTTGAGGATAATCAGCTTCCGCTCCATGAGCCCTTTGAGGAGCACATGGGTCATATGGGTTATCTTGTCGTCCGAAAGCATCATAGTACAATATTCCGCTCCCTTACCAGCTTCTGCTTCGTCATGTCGAAGAGCCTTCTGAAGTCGAGCCGCCCTTTCTCTATTTCCGATTCATACTTTCTCAACAGCTGGCGCACCTCGTCGTTGAGCCGGTCCTCGACCATGAGCTCCTCGAGGAGCAGCTCCTCCGCTGCCGCCACGAGCTCTTCGACGGGAACCGCAGGCTCGATAAGGGCCTTGCTCGTCAGGTTGTCGACGATCTTTTTCGCGAGGAGCGGCACCCAGCTCTTCGGTATCCGCATACGGGCTTACTTCTCCATGAACGGCAGCAGGGCGATATGCCGGGCCCTCTTGATCGCCCCGGTCAGCTCCCGCTGGTGCTCGGAGCAGGTGCCGGTCATCTTCCTGGTCAGGATCTTCCCCCGCTCGGTCATGTAGCTCCGCAGCGTCTTGAGGTCCTTGTAATCTATAAAGGCCACCTTATCTGCACAGAACCTGCAGAACTTTCTTCTCTGAAATCTCTTTTGCGGCATTCCCATGATAGCTCCTTACCCGCATTACGCGTTATAAAAAATTGTATTATCTCTGCTCGCCACCGCTCAAGCGCACTGCGCCGAGCGCCGGAGCGCACTAAAACGGTTCCAGATCGGTAATCTCTTCCGGCGGCGCAGACTCGCCGAAATCGGTGCCCTCGCTCCGCGCCGGCCGCTGCTGCTGGTCCCTCCGGGGCAGGAACCGCACCGTATTGGCGATGACCTCCACCTTGCTCCGCTGTACGCCGTCGGACTCCCACTTCCGCTCGCGGAGGCGCCCCTCTACCAGCGCCGGGCTCCCCTTGCTCAGGTAATGCCCGCAGCTCTCCGCCTGCTTGCCGAAGACCACGGCGTCGATGAAGAGGGTATCGTCCTTCACGTCATCGCCCTGCTTGTACTTGGAGGTGACCGCCAGCCGCATGGTCGCTACCGGCGTCCCTCCGGGCGTGTACCGCACTTCCGGGTCCTTGGTCAGGTTGCCTATGAGGATAACGCGGTTGAACATCAGGCTTCCGTCTTCTGCTCGGTACCGGCTGCCGCAGCCGGCGCCGCAGCGCCTCCGGCAGCCTCTTTCGGGAGCGCCGCCAGCTGCCGTTTATCCAGCCTGACCACCATGAATTTTATCACCGGATCGAAGACCTTGAAGTAGCCCTCGAGCTTGCCGATCGCAGCAGAGGGGGCCTTGAACAGGAAGAGGACATAGATGCCCATCTTCTGCTTGTTGAGCTCGTAGGAGAGCTTCCTCCTCCCCCAGTTTTCGGCCTTCAGGACTTCGCCGCCCGCGTTGGTGACCACGCCGGAGATCTTGTCGATGGCTGCTTTGATTTCGTCTTCGTTGAGGGACGCGTTGAGGATAACCATGTTTTCGTAAAAATTCACGAAACACCTCCATCTGGATATATAGCCCCTTCAAAGAAGGGCATGGAGGATACACCGCTTTTCGATGAAAAATGGGGCACCCGAAGAATACTACTATATCACACTATCATCTTGCACTTCAAATCAATTTATATTCTCTCATCTTCTTGTTGAGCGTGTTTCTATTGATGCCGAGTATCCTTGCCGCCCTCACCTGGTTGCCGCCGGTCTCCTTGAGCACGATACTGAAGAGCGCCTTCTCGACCTCGGAGATGACATGCTCGTGGAGGTTGGAATTTTCTATGGCGGTCATTTTATCGATGAACCCGTTGAGCTTGCCCTCCAGAAACTCTTTAACGGAGAACGAATGGTAATCGCCGGCAAAAAGGTCCCTCCTCTCGATGAGGCTCCCCTTCGAGAGGATCGAGGCGCGCTTGATCGTATTTTCGAGCTCCCGCACATTGCCGGGCCAGTCATGGGCCAGGAGGGCCTTTTCAGCGTCCTTCGAGTAGTCCTTCGGCGGAAGCTCGAAGGCCCTGATCGATTCCTTGAGAAAGTGCCGGCTGAGGGGAATGATATCCTCCCTGCGCTCTCTCAGGGGCGGGAGCTTGATCTCGATCACGTTGAAACGGTAGTAGAGGTCCTCGCGGAAAAGACCGTTCCTGACGCACTCCCTGAGGTTCTTGTTGGTCGCCCCGATGATCCTGACGTCGGCCTTGACGACCTTGCTGCTCCCCAGCGGGCTGTACTCCCGCTCCTGGAGGAACCGCAGCAGTTTTGCCTGGAGGTCGATGTTGAGCTCCGCGATCTCGTCGAGGAAGAGCGTGCCGCCGTCGGCAGCCTGGATCTTTCCCGCGGTCTTCTCCACCGCGCCGGTAAAGGCCCCCTTCTCCCATCCGAAGAGCTCCGCCTCGAGCAGCTCGGCAGGAATGGAGGCTGCACTGATCGCGACAAAGGGGCCGAACTTTCTCCTGCTGTTGCTGTGGATCGCCCGAGCAACGAGCTCCTTGCCGGTGCCGCTCTCGCCCGAGACGAGCACGGTCACGTCCTTGGGCGCGACCCGGCCTATCTCCTTGAAGACCTTCAGGATGCTCCGGGACTTTCCGATGATCTGGAAAGGCCGCGCATCCTCCTTGCTCTGCCGCAGCGAGAGCAGCTCCTCCCGCATCGAGATATCCCTGAAGGCCCTCTCGACGACGATCTTGAGCTCCTCGATATCGAACGGCTTTTCCAGGTAATCGTAGGCGCCTTCCTTCATGGCATCGATGGCGCTCTCCATCCTCCCGTGAGCGGTCACAATGACCACCAGGGCATCGGGGTTGAATACCCTGATTTCCTTCAGGGCATCGATACCGTTGCCGTCGGGAAGCATGAGGTCGAGCAGGATCAGCTTGTAGGCATCGACGAGCTTGACGCCCCCCTTGATGGTCGATCTCGCCTCGACCTCGTAGCCGAGGGGCTCGAGCGCCTTCCGGACGACCCAGACGACGCTCTCGTCATCATCGATAATCAGGAGCCGTTTACCCATGTCCGTTGCCTCTCCCCTCCCCTTCAGCACGGCCTGCGGAAGGCAGGAGGGGAAGGTAGACGCTGACCGTGGTCCCGGAGCCTACCGTGCTCTTCACCTTGATGATGCCGCCGTGATCTTTTATGATCTTTTTCGAGAGGGCGAGCCCGAGCCCGCTGCCTCCCGCCTTCCTGGTGTAAAAGGGCAGAAAGATTCTCTTCATCTCTTCCGCGGAGATACCGGCGCCGGTGTCCTGGATGGTGATGACCACCCACCGCTGCTTCTTATACGCGGTCCTCTGTCCCGCTCTTTCCCCGTTATAGATAACCATATACTCGTTCGAGGGCCGCGTCGATATCACCAGCATCCCGGAGGCCGCCTCTGCTGCCGGCGCGGTCGCGACAGCAGCCCGCCCGCCCCGGCGTCCCCGGGCCACAGGACCCTTCGCTACGTGCGTCGTCTCCATGGCTTCAAGGGCGTTCTTGAGCAGGTTGATGAAGACCTGCAGGAGCTTGCTTTCATCGCCCCTGATCAGGGGGAGACTCGGGTCATAGGACTTGCTGATAGTGATACTCCGCTCCCTGAGCCCCGGCTCCATGACCCGCACCGCATGCTCGATCACCTCGTGGACGTTCAGCTGGTTGAAGACCGGTGTCCTCGTCATCGTCAGGTAGCTCTGGAGCACATGGTTCAGGCGGTCCGCTTCCTTGAGGATGAGATTGACGCACTCGACCGCCTCATCGTTTCGCGCGCTTCCCCGCAATATCTGGGCCGCCCCCTTTATGCCGCTCAAGGGGTTCTTTATCTCATGGGCGATCGAGCCGATGAGATAGAGCAGCGTATCGAAGTGGTAATCCTCCCTGCTCGCGATCGAGAGGTTTTCACGGATGCAGAGCAGCGCGCCCTCGAGCGTGCCGGCTGCATAGAACGGCGCTATATTCACGGTGACGTTCGCTGCCCGGCCCAGGTCGATTTCCATGTCGTTACAATTGAACGAGCGCCCCTCTCTGATCGCCTTCTGCACGAGCGGCGCGATATCGTGCGCGCCCGCAAACAGGTCCTTGCATTGGCGCCGCTCTATCTCCTTGAGGCTCTTTCCGAAGAACTCCTCGCCCGCCTTATTCGCAAAGGCCAGCCTGCCCTTCCTGTCAAAGAGAAAGATCGCCTCGTCGAGATTATTGATTACTGCTTCGAATACGATCATCGCCTTGCGTCACCGCATACAGGACCTCGTGCACCTTACCGGTAGAGGCCGTGTCTGTGTATATACGCCTCGACTGCTTCCGGCACCAGGTATCTGATGCTCTTCCCCTCCCTGAGGAGCCTCCTTATTTCTGTCGACGATACAGCGAGCTGCGTCACCTCGAGGAGGATAACGCTTTTTCCGGACTTCAGCATCCGGATGCCGGGGGCTGTCCCCTCTCCCACCGATTCCCCCCTAGAGGCGATATAGGGCGACGTTGCGATATCCGCAAAAGTGAACCCGGGCCTGAGCACCACGATAAAATCGGTCAGCTCGATAAGGCTTTCAGGCTGCCACCAGTGGGGGAGGTCCAGAAAGGCATCGATGCCGAGAATGAAGAAGAGCTCATCATCAGGATAGTGTTCGCGGAGCCGCCGGAAGGTTACCGCGGTATAGGACTTCCCGGTCTGGCGCAGCTCGATGTCGGAAACCAGAAATCTTGCATTTCCCCCTGCTGCGAGCGCCACCATCTCATACCGGTGGGCCGCATCGACCAGATCGGTCGCCTTGAGGGGAGGGCTTCCCGAGGGAATGAATACCACCCGGTCGAGCCCTGCAGCCTCCCGGACCTCCTCGGCAGTGCGCAGGTGTCCGAAATGGACAGGATTGAAGGTCCCGCCGAATATGCCGAGCCTCACCCCGCGCCCCGGGCACCTGAAGACGCAGCCCGGACCCGGACTCTAGCCCAGCCCCATCTTCTTGAGCGCTTCATCGGCCTGGCCTTTCGCCGCAGGCGCGTCCTCGGGCAGGTAGAGCATAACCCCGCCCTTGACCGGCCTGATGACGATCTTTCCTTCTGCTGCGAGCTGGTTCGTCACTTTGATGGGGTCCTCTCCCTCGAAGTACTTCTTGAACGCCTCGTTGAAGCCGGAATACACGGTATGGATCCCCTTATACCCGTCCTTCCTTAATGTGACGATAGCCTTCTTGACGAACTCCTCATAGCTCAATCTCTCTGACATGGTACCCCCTCCTTTATTCCCGTAATTGTCCGCTTCCCAGGACTATGAATTTGGTGCAGGTGAGCTCCTCGAGCCCCATGGGTCCCCGTGCGTGGATCTTGTCGGTCGAGATGCCGATCTCGGCGCCGAGGCCGAATTGATAGCCGTCGTTCAGGCGGGTCGAGGCATTCACCAGGACCGCCGAGGAGTCGACCTCCTTCAGGAACCGCATCGCCTTCGCATACGACTTCGTAACAACGGCATCGGAATGCGCCGAGCCGTACTGCGCGATATGGCTCATCGCCTCGTCCATATCGCGAACCACCTTGATATTGAGGACGAGATCGAGATACTCGTTGGAGAAATCCTCATCCAGGACCGCTTCCGCACCGGGGACGATCGCCTGCGTCTTCGGGCACCCCTTGAGCGCTACCCCTGCAGCCTTGAAGCGCTCCGTCATCCGGGGCAGAAATGCTGCGGCAACAGGCTCATCGACCAGCATCGTCTCCATGGCATTGCAGGTGCCCGGACGCTGCACCTTGGCATTGAGACAGATATCCTCGGCCATCGCCAGGTCGGCGTCCCTGTCCACGAATACATGACAGACGCCCTTGTAATGCTTGAGCACGGGGATCCGGGAGTTCTCCGTTACCGCCCTGATGAGCCCCTCTCCGCCGCGGGGGATAATGAGATCGATGAGGCCCTCGAGCTTCAGCATCTCCATGACCGCCTCACGGTCGGTACTGTCGATAAAGGTGATCGCCCCCTCGTGCAGCCCTTCGCTCCGCGCTGCATCGCGCAGCAAGGCGACGATCGCCCTGTTCGAATGCACCGCCTCGGAGCCGCCCCGCAGTATCACCGCGTTCCCGGCCTTGAGGCAGAGGGACGTGGCATCGGCCGTGACATTGGGCCGGGCTTCGTAAATAATGCCGATAACGCCGATGGGTACCCTCATTTTGCCCACGGTCATGCCGTTGGGGCGCTGCCACATCCTGATGACCTCGCCGGAAGGGTCGGGGAGCCGGGCAACCTCCCTGAGCCCCTTTGCCATCTCGTCGATGCGCTTTTCATTCAGCGTCAGGCGATCGATCAGCGCCTTGGAAAGACCCTTCTGCCCGGCAGAGGAGAGGTCCTTGCTGTTTTCTGCGATCAGCTCTCCGGTCCTGCTCTCCAGCATGGCAGCCATGGTGAGCAGCGCCCTGTCCTTCTGCGCGCTAGACGCCCGGGCAAGGTTGCGTGCCCCTGCCCGCGCCTCCTCGGCCTTTTCCCGCACCCACTGCCGCATATCCATAGAATCCGCTCTCCTCTGCCTGAAAGGCACAAAGCACAAAGGGAGCTGCATCTGTGCCCTTGTGCCTTTATACATATAGTAAATACTATTATAGACAACGTATGTAATAGCTTACCCTGAACAGGGGGTTCAAAATCAACATCTTTTCTCGCAGCCCCCTCCCTGGCGCATTGAAGAATATCTGGTATAATTAAACTAATTACCATCCCGAGGAGGTCTTTTATGGCGACACCGGTAGTGGATCACGATCTCTGTATCGGCTGCGGCTCTTGTATCGAGGTCTGCCCTGAAGTGTTCGAGCTGAGAGATGATAAAGCGTGGGTGATCGGGCCCGATAAATGCTCTACCTGCGATTGCGATGAGGCCGCGAATATCTGCCCGGTCGAAGCGATAAAGATGGAATAGCAACGGCGCCGGCAGCGGCGCAGGCCCTACCCGCCCGCTGCCTTCCGTTTCGCAAGCTCCACCAGGCCGTACACCTTCACGTCAATATAATCCCCTTGCTCCTCGCAGGAGGCGAGGAAGCGGTACATGTCATCCATTCGGACTCTATGGACCTCGATCTGCTCCGACTCGTCGGGAGGGAAACGGCGGAGGAGCTCCGGAGGGGCGGGGACAGCGTCTTTCGCCAGGAAGGCGCTCAATATCTCTGTCGACATGCCCGATGAGAGCGGTCCTCGCGCGAGGAAAACGAGCTCGCGGGCCGTATGCTTCGTCTCCTCGATCAGCTCGCGCCCGGCTGCCTCGACCAGGCTCTCCTCACGGTCGTGAAGCCCTGCCGGGAACTCGACGACAAAATTATTCACCACGGGCCTGAACTGCCGGGTCAGCAGGAATTCGCCCTCGGCCGTAAGCGGTACAATGACAGCAATCCCCCTGCAGTTGACCCGCTCCGCAGCCTCCCACGTCCGGAGGCGTCCTGCATGGTCCCGGTAGGTGAGGATCGATGCCCTGAGGAAGCTCCCCTCCCAGACCACTCGTTTATCAAGCACTCCCATAGATAGCCGCTCCGGCCTCCCCTCATCCCGGGGGCCAGTTCATCTGGCGGCCGCCGATCACATGAAAGTGGATGTGATAGACGATCTGCCCGCTTTCGGGGTTGCAGTTCGCGACCACCCTGAAGCCCCGCTCGGCTACACCTTTTTCTGCGGCGATTGTCGAGGTCACCCGGACAAGGTGCCCCATGAGCGTCACATCATCGTCCGCGATATCGTTGAGGGTAGGGATGTGTTTGCGCGGTATCACGAGCGTATGGACCGGCGCCTGCGGGTTGATGTCTTCGAAGGCGAGCACCCGGTCGTCCTCGTACACGATTTTAGCCGGAATCTTCCTCTCGACGATCTTGCAGAATAAACAGTCAGCCATGGATCCTCCGGAAAAGAAGAGTTGACTTCTTACTTCTTACTTATCTCTCTATAAAAGCAGGTCCGTTCGCCCGTGTGGCAGGCGCCGGTTCCATGCTGCTTCACCTTGATCAGGAGCGTATCGGCGTCACAATCGTAAAGGACCGCCGCAACCTCTTGCAAGCTCCCCGAGGTCTCTCCCTTTTTCCAGAACTTCCGGCGCGACCTCGACCAGAAGTGAGTATATCCCGTTTCGAGGGTCATTTTCAGCGACGCCTCGTTCATGTAGGCCATCATCAGCACCTCTCCGGTATCGCTCTCCTGGACGATCGCCGGGATCAGGCCGTTTGCGTCGTACTTCAGCTGCGGAATCATCATATCTCCTCTCCGCTCTCCGGTCCGGCCCCGGTCCGGAGCGGATACGCTGTTTTTCGGGGGAGCGCCTCATGGCCGCCTCAGCGTGACTCGACCGGCGCCACCGGGGGAGGCCGCCGACCATGCTTATAATACCATGTACCTGCTCGGTTGCGGCAATAGGCACCCCTTTACGCCCGTCCTCGATGAGGTACGGCCGCCGTACCCTCGGACGGGGGTATGCTATAATGAGAGCAATTAATTTCCAGACGATAGCGCAGTGAAGAGAATGCAGAGCACAGAGTATGGAATACGGAGCGCAGAGTCCCCGGGCACGAAACGGCGCGCGCTCTTTCCTGTTTCGATCCTTTTCTTTCTGAGCTCCGGGTCCTGGCTCCTGGCGTCCCTTTTTCTGCCTCTTCCTTCCGCTGCTGCGGAAATTTCGGATATCACGGTGCGGCTGGCGAATAACGAGCTCTATGTCGCCGCATCGGTAAAGCCCGACCCGAAGCTCCTGGAAGAGCTCAACGAGGGGCTGTCGAAGGAGCTCGTCTTTTACATCGACCTCTTCAGGGTCTGGAACATCTGGCCCGATGAGTTCGTGCTCGGCAAGAAGATCACCAGGATCATCAAGAGCAACCCGATCAAGCGGGAGCACCGCACGACCAGCACCGACGGCACGGTTCAGCTCGAGAAGCGGTTCAAGGAGCTCGATGCGATGGTCGCCTGGGCTATGGCTATTCCCGAAATGAAACTGACCAATGTGAAGGAACTCGATCCCGGCGTCTATTTTGTAAAGGTCACCGTGGAATCGAGGATCCGCAGACTGCCTCCTGTTGTAGGATACCTCCTGCCGTTTCTCCCTGAAAAGGAGTTCTCGCTCTCGAAGAATTCCCCGATCTTCAAGATCAACGGGCCCGAACGCCCCTGAAGGCCATGAAGATATTCAGACACCTCATCATCGTTTTCGGCCTGCTCCTCTTCATCATCGGCATCACGGCCGTCGAGCTCTACTTCATCAAGCTCCCCTCGGTGGACCTCACGACGAGGCTCCTGCTCATCGGGTTGCTGACCCTCAACTCCGTCGCCCTGCTCACCCTCATGTTCTTCGTCGGGAAGAACCTCTTCAGGCTTTACATGGAGAAGCGGCAGCGGGTGCTGGGATACAAATTCAGGGTAAAGCTGATGACCATCTTCCTGGTGCTGACGCTGATCCCTTCGGCGTTCCTCTTCGTGGCGGCGAGCGGGCTCGCGGCGAATTACATCAACCGTTTCTTTTCGCCGCAGATGAAAGAGCCCTACACCCGGTCGGTCGAGCTGGCGCGCTCCTTCTACGATTTCGAGCGCGACCGGGCATTGAAGGCGGCCCGCCAGAGCGCGGAGGGAGGAGCTCTTTTCTCCCCCGGCCTGACTGTCCGGAGGATCATTGTCCTGCCCGCCGATACCACCGAGATCATACAGGACGCCTTCAGCGGCAGAGAGGGAACAGAGGTCATCTCGCGCGATGAGGGAGATATCATCCGGGCAGCGGTCCCCGACAGATCTCCGGGCGGCCGGGGGATCGTCGTTGTCGAGGCAGTCCTGCCGAAGGGCATCACCGAAAAGACCGAACGGCTCAAGGAGCTCCACGACGACTATCTCAAGATGGAGTCGTTCAAAGAGCCCCTGCGGCTCAACTATATACTCACCCTCGGCTTCCTGACCCTCATGATCGTCTTTACCGGGCTCTGGGTCTCGCTGAAGATATCGAAGGGAATCACCATCCCCATCCAGAGTCTCGCGATGGCGACGGAGCAGGTCGCATCGGGAGATCTCAATGTCCGGGTCGACCTCGAGAGCGAGGACGAGATCGGCATGCTGATCTCGTCCTTCAACCAGATGGTGAAACAGCTGAAGGAGAGCAATGCCTCGCTCGAGCAGGCCTATCTCGAAGCGTACCGGAGGCGCCTCTATCTCGAGAACATCCTCGAGAACATCAACTCGGGGGTGATCTTTCTCTCGCCCGAGGGCGCAATACGCACCATCAACAAGGCCGCCTGCTCCATCCTGAATGTAAAGCAGGAAGACTGGGTCGGCAAAGACTACAAGGATTTCGTAGAGGCCCTGCATTCGGAGGATCTGACCGCCCTGGCCCGGGAGATGGAGGGCAAGGAGATACGGGAGATCAAGCGGGAGGCCAAGGTGAACATAGAGGGGAGGATCGCCACACTCAGGGTCTCGCTCTCGGGGATCAGGGAGTCTTCATCGGCAAAGGCCCTCGGCATGCTGGTGGTGTTCCACGATCTGACCGAGATCATCAAGGCCCAGAAGGTGACCGCCTGGCAGGAGGTGGCGCGGCGGCTGGCCCACGAGATAAAAAACCCGCTTACCCCCATAAAGCTCTCGACCGAGCGGCTCATAAAGAAGTGGCAGCAGAAAGACGAGGATTTCGACGCGGTCTTCGAGAAATCGACCAGGACCATTATTACCGAGGTGGAAAGCCTGAGAACGCTGGTGGATGTCTTTTCGCGTTACGGCAAGATGCCTGAAGTCAACAAGGCTCCCGTCGACCTGCTCGAGATGGTCGAGGCGGTGGCGGGCCTCTTCAAGGGCTTCAAGGATATCGAGATCAGGGTGAATGCTCCGGAGAAGATGCCGCCGGTCTCCCTCGATCAGGAGCAGTTCAAGCGGGTATTGATCAATATCATCGACAACGCGATCAAGGTGATGGAGAACAGGGGTGTGATCGATATTTTCATTACGCCCAATGAAAATGGTAAGGTAGTTATCGATATCGCCGACAGGGGACCGGGGATAAACGATGCGGAGAAGGAAAAACTCTTTCTCCCCTACTTCTCGGGAAGGAAGGGAGGGACGGGGCTCGGCCTGGCAATCGCCAACAAGATCGTGGCCGACCACGCGGGCCGCATACTGGTGCGGGACAACACCCCCCGGGGCAGCATCTTTACCATCGAGGTCCCGACGGCATGACCACCGCAGGATGAAGGAAGACCATGGTTAAAAGAACAGTACTCATTGTCGATGACGAAGAGGGCATACGGGAAAGCCTTTCCGGCATATTCGAGGATGACGGGTACCAGGTGCTCACCGCCTCCTCGGGAGAGGAGGCGCTCGAGATCGCAAAGGAACAGACGCCGGAGGTGATCCTCCTGGATGTGTGGCTCCCGGGTATGGACGGCGTAGAGACCCTCGGCAGGCTGCGGGAGCTCGACCGCGACGTCCCGGTCATCATCATCTCGGGCCACGGCAACATCGAGCTCGCGGTCAAGGCTACCCGCAGCGGCGCATACGACTTCCTGGAGAAGCCGCTCTCTCTCGAAAAGGTCCTGATCGTCGCCCGGAGGGCTCTCGAGCGCCGGAGCCTCGAGGAGGAGAACCGGCTCCTCAGGGCCGACCTGAGCAAGCGGTGGGTGCTGGTCGGAGACTCCCCGAAGATGAAACTCTTGCGGCAGCAGATCGAGATGGCGGCGCAGAGCAGCAGCAGGGTGCTGATCCTGGGAGAGAGCGGGACCGGGAAAGAGCTCGTCGCCCGGCAGCTCCATGAGAAGAGCCTGCGGGTGCGGGAGCCCTTCGTCGAAGTGAACTGCGCGGCCATTCCCCAGGAGCTGATCGAGAGCGAGCTCTTCGGCCACGAGAAGGGCGCGTTTACCGGCGCCACCGAGAAGAAGAGCGGCAAGTTCGAGCTCGCGGACAAGGGTACGCTCTTTCTCGACGAGATAGGCGATATGACGACGCAGACCCAGGCCAAGGTGCTGCGGGTCATCGAGACCCAGGTCTTCCAGCGGGTCGGCGGCAGCAAAAACATAAAGGTCGATGTGCGCATTATCGCCGCCACGAACAAAGACCTCGCCGATGCGGTGAAGAAGGGGAGCTTCAGAGAGGACCTCTATTTCAGGTTGAATGTGATCCCCCTTACCGTTCCGCCCCTCCGCGAGCGGCGCGAGGATATCCCCCCGCTGGTGCGGCACTTCATCGAGCTCTCCGCTGCCGAAAGCGGGCTGCGGCCGAAGGAGATAGCCTCGGATGTGCTACAATTATTGCAGGACCATGACTGGCCCGGAAATATACGGGAGCTGAAGAATATGGTCGAGCGGCTGATGATCATGGTTCCCTCCCGGGAGGTGACGAAGGCCGACGTCGAGGCGTTCGGCGTGCTGCAGTCCCGCAAGCTCTTCAAGGAGAGCGACTGCTTCTCACACAAGACGCTGAAAGACGCCCGCGATGCCTTCGAAAGGGACTTTATCGTCAGGAAGCTCGAAGAGAACAACTGGAACATCTCGAAGACCTCGGAAGCCATCGCCGTCGAGCGGAGCAACCTTCACAAGAAGATCAAGGCATACGATATTGCCGAACCCCACGAGTAACGCATGAGCGCGCTGGTCGCCATTGTGGGCCGCCCGAACGTCGGGAAGTCCGCCCTCTTCAACCGCATGATCAAAAAGGCGGGCTTCACCGCCGCGATCACCGAGAGCACCCCCGGGGTGACCCGCGACCGGAACTACGGCACCGCGGAGTGGGAGGGGCGAGCCTTCTCGGTGGTGGACACCGGGGGGTTCTATGCCGAAGGGCTGCCCCACGAGCAGGAAGAGATCGCCCGCCAGGTCAAGGAGCAGGCGTTCCTCGCCGTCGAGGAGGCGGATCTCATCGTCCATCTCCTCGACGGGAAAGAGGGGCTCACCCCGGACGACCTGGAGCTGTCGAGCATCCTCAGGAAGTCGGGGAAGAAGATCGTCTGGGCAGTGAACAAGATCGATGTCCCCCAGCGGGAGGACCGGATCGCCGAGTTCTACCGGATAGGAGCGGATGAGGTCATCCCTGTCTCCGCCGTTACCGGCCATGGGTTCGACGACTTCATGGATACGCTCGTCGCGGCCCTGCCCCCGGAGCAGCTCGCCGGGCCGGGAGCTCCCGAAACAGCGGACCTCCCGAAGATCGCGGTCGTCGGCCGTCCGAATGCAGGGAAGTCCACGCTGATCAATTCGCTGCTCGGAACGCAGCGCCTCATCGTCAGCCCGGTCCCCGGCACCACCCGGGACGCCATCGATTCCCTCTGCACCTACTATGGGAAAAAGTATCGTTTCATCGATACCGCGGGGATACGCAGAAAGGCCCGGGATTATTCGATCGAGGGGTTTTCGCTCCTCAGGGCGTTGAAGAGCATCGAGCGGGCGGATGTGGCGCTCATCGTCCTCGATGCCGCCGAAGGCATTGTCGAGCAGGACCAGCGGATCGCCGGCATCGTCCGGGACTACGGCAAGAGCGCGATCTTCCTTTTGAACAAATGGGACCTCATCAAAGAGCCCGAGGCAACCTACAAGCGGTTTTCCCAGGAGCTGAAGTACAAATTCTGGTTCATGGATTATGCCCCCTTCCTCACCATCTCGGGGATCGAGAAGAAGCGGACGGCAAAGATATTCCCCCTCATCGATGAGATCCTCGGGGAGCGGAGGAAGAGAATCCCGACCGGCGAGCTCAACCAGTTCCTCTCCCGGATGCTCTCGACAAAGCCCTTTCCCAAATATCGCGGCAGAGAGGTAAAGCTCTTCTACATGACGCAGGTCGGCACAGAACCGCCTACCTTCGCCCTCTTTGTGAACTATCCCGCAGCGGTCAAAGAGCAGCAGATCCGGCATATCGAAAAGGCGCTGCGCGACGCCTTTTCGTTCAAGGGCACACCCCTTAGGATCCAGGTAAAAGCCCGCTCACGGTAATACCTTACTGTAAGTCTCTCTAAATATGGTAAAATAAACGTTAGCAGTTGCAGCACGCAGCATCGGGGGCGCCTCGTTACGGGTGGGGATACGTCGGAGCTCATTAACGCTGTCCACGTGCAGACCAAGGAGGAAAGGCAATGCAGAAAATACTGGTGGCCCATGACGGGTCCAAATCTTCCGATAAGGCGTTGAAGAAAGCCATAGAGATCGCGCTCAGCCTTAACGCGTCCCTCACCGTGCTCGCCGTGGTCCCCGAGCTCTACCTCACCGAGCTCCCCGAGGCCGACAGAAACCGCATCTTCGAGTCCCTCTCCGAAGAGACGCGCGACGCGATGGAGAAGATACGGAAGTCGCTGTCGGGCAAGTCGATCGAGGTAAAGACGCTCATACGGCAGGGCGACCCCGCAGAAAAGATCATCGAGACGGCGCAGAAGATGAAAGTTGATATGATCGTCACCGGCTCGCACGGACGGCACGGCGCGAAAAAGTTTCTCCTCGGGAGCGTCTCAGCAAAGGTGGTCGATTACGCGCGCTGCTCCGTGCTGGTAGTCAAATAGCTCATAGCTGACAGCTGATAGGGTGACCATAATTGTGCGTCTTTGCTTTTGCTATGAGCTATCAGCTATGAGCTATTAGGTATCAGCTCGTCATGCCAGGCAGGTTCTGTTCTTTCCCGCCCTCTTCGCCCGGTACAGGGCCGCGTCGGCCTTCGTAATGAGCGCATCGAGGCTCTCTGCATCCATACCGTAGGTGGCGATGCCGAAGCTTGCGGTGACCTTCGTCCTCTTTGTCCGGCTTATCGCGATGACCATGACCTCGACCGCGGTCCTAATCCGCTCGGCTACGTCGAGGGCCGTCATCTTGTCAGTGTTCGGCAGCACGATGACGAACTCCTCGCCGCCGTAGCGCACTCCGATATCCGAAGCGCGGATATTCTTCGCGATCGCCTGGGCGAGGCTCCTCAGCGCCACATCCCCGGCGTCGTGCCCGTGGGTGTCGTTGAAGGCCTTGAAGTTGTCGATATCGAACATGACGATGCTCAGGAGCTGGTTGTTCCTGTCGGCTATGGCCAGCTGCTTTTCCATGAACGTCTCGAGGTACCGGCGGTTGTAGAGGCCGGTCAGGGGATCGATGAGGGCGAGCTTCTTGTTCGCTTCGAGGAGCCGCATCGTGTTGATGACCGGCGTCAGCAGGGCGATGAAATTGTCGATCGTCTCCTTGATGTCCTCGCTGAAGAACCCCGGCTGCGCGCTGTACATATAGAGTATCCCCGCGATGGAGCCGCCGATGTTGAGAGCGGTGCAGCAGTAACTCCCGGTCTTTGCCGCTGCGCTCTGGTACGGGCAGGCGTACTCCTTCGAGAGGTCCTTTATGAGGAAGGTGCCCGAATAGATATAGGATTTGCAGCGCTCGAGCCCCGGGAAGTGGTGGAGGTCCTTCACCCCCGTATCGTTGTGCTTCAGGATCTCGATGGTCCGGCGCCTCGCCGGATCGATGGCGACGAACGAGAGGGCGTTTATCCGCCCCGACCCTTTTCTGAGGGAGAGGAGGTAATGCCGGAAGATCTCGTACGCCTCCTCCTCGGTCAACGCCCTGGTGAGCTCCCGGGAAAAGGAGGCGATCGCGTTCAGCACGTTGTCCTTCTGCAGCGATGCCTTCCGCTCTTCATCCCGGTAGAGGATCAGCGAGATGCTCTTCGCCATGGTCTCGATCAGCTCGAGCTCGTGCTCCGCGTACCCGCCTTTCTTGTTGGCGAGGGCAATCAGCCCCATGACCCGGTCATGCCATAAGAAGGGGATTCCCAGGAAGGTATGGAGCGGCAGGTGTCCTTCCGGAACGCCCTTCCTCCGGGGGTCGTCCGGGTGGTTGCTGATCACCGCTTTCTTCGTCTGGATCACCGAGCCGAAGAGGTTATCCATGAAAGGACAGGGAAAGGCGCCGTCAGCGTCGAACCGCTGCATCGCCTTGTCATAGAGCTTCTTCCGGTGAGACCCCCGCCATTTCATGCCGCTCATGGCGATGATCTGGAGCGCCTTCTTTTCGCCGGCATCGCCGAGAGAGCCCACTGCACCGTATTCGCTGCCGGTCACTTTGACGGCGACGTTGAGGAGGTGGCTGATGGGGTCGCTGATGTCATCGGTTCGTATATATGAGACAATGGCCTTGTTTATGGCCGATATGGTGCTGTGCTGGCGCTCGATCTCCCGATAAGTAGCCCTCAGGACAGAGAGATCGGTGATGAAGGCGAACTCGCCGGTGACCCTTCCCGAGCCGTCGGCGAGCGGCGATGCTGACACCATGGTATAGATCTCCCGCCCGTTCCTGCTCCGGAAGGCTACGGGATAGCTCTCGGAGACGCCCTCGCGCCGCTTCTCAAGCGCCCGCCTCAGCGCCTCTCCCTGCTCTCCGTCCACCAGGTCGTAGATGCTCTTTCCCGGGAGTTCCGCCTCTTTGTAACCGAGGAACCGGGAGAGCGAGCGGTTCACCTTGCTGATCCTTCCTTCGAGATCGATCTCCCAGTATCCCTCTTTTGCGGTCTCGAGTATCCTCTGGTTTCTCTGTTCGAGGGTAAAGAGCCTCGTCACATCGGTCAGCACCAGGGCGATCTCTTCCAGTTCATCCTGTGCGCTCATAATAGGGGTGACGCTCGCATTCACCCAGAGCACTGTGCCATCGGCCTTTTTGATCCCCCTGATGATATTTCCCAGGGGCCTCCCGGTCTTGATCACCTGGTATACCGGCATATCGTTCCTGGCCACCCTGCCGCCGGACTCGTTGAGAAGGGCGAAAGGAGGCGCGTGGTACGGTTTGCCGACCATCTCCTCCCGGGTCGTCCCGAAGAGATCGAGCGCCGCCTGGTTGATCTCCCTCACCGTACCGGCCCTGTCGAACAGGATAAGGCCCTCGGAGAGGGTCTTCAGAACATTCCCGAGCCTGTTCCGTTCATGCCTGATAGCCTCGCTTTCGACGAACCGGTCCGTTATATCGTTGAAGACACCGCTCGCCGTAGTCTCTCTCTTTTTGAAAGCCCCCTCGATGATTTTATTCTTCAGATGAAAGATAAAGGCAGCCGGCTCCTCGCCGGCAGGGGTCTGCTGCACAAAGGCGGTCCATTGCTCCCTGCTCTTGAGCAGCCGGACAAAGGAGCTCCCCGCCGCCTGCTCGGCGCGCTCGAACCCGAGCTCCCGGATGCCGTGCCGGTTGACCCAGAGTATGGTGCCCTCGCTGTCGAGCTCCACTTCGATGAATCCTGCCTGCAGCATATCAAGAGACTCCTTGAAGCGTTGCAGCTGATCCACGATCATGACTCCTTTATGAGCGGCATGAATTTTTTCAGGGCCTCCCTGTAGGTGACAGGGGTAAAGCCGAACTGTTTGCTGATCGCATCCCGATCGCAAATATTATCCGCCTGGAGAAGCTCGAGCTGCTCGGCCGTGACCGTGGGGATCGTCTTTCCGAGCAGGCCGAAGAAGGCGCTCGAGAGCTTCGCGAAGGGGAGGCTCATTTTCACCATTTCCATCGGGATATGGCGTATCGGCTTCCTCACGCCCATCGCCCCCATGAACTGGGTGAGGAGCTCGTTGTAGGTCAGATGCTCCGGTCCGCCGATTTCGAAGATCTTCGATCCGGCGCTGCCGCGCTCGGGTGGATGCTCGCTGTCCGGGAAGACCGTCGCAAAGCAGCGCACCCAGTCATCGATCGAGAGGGGCTGGAACTTCGCCGTACCGCTCCCCGGCACCGGGACGAAGGGGCCCAGGGAGACGAGCGTCTTCAGCTTTTCGGTAAAGCCGTCGTCCGGTCCGATGATGAGCGACGGCCTGAATATGGTGGAGGGGATGCCGCTCGCCTTGACGATCTCTTCCGCTTCCGCCTTTGTCTTGAGGTAGCGCTGCCCGGCGCTCACCGAGGCGCCGAGGGCGCTCTGGTAAAAAACATGGCGCACCTTTGCGCGCTGCGCCTCTTCGACGAGATTGCGCGTACCTTCGACATGAACCTTCTCGAAGGTCACGGAGCCCTTTTCTTCGATAATACCGACGAGATGCACCGCGATACTGCAGCCTTCGAGCGCTCCTCTGAGGCTCTCCCTGTCGGTGATATCTCCGGCGATGGTCTGAAATCCTGAACTGCTGCAGAGGTCTGCTTTGTGTGGAGTGCGTATGAGGCAGCGGGCCCTATACGTGCCCTGCGTGAGAGAACGGATCAAGTGTCTTCCGACAAATCCTGTGCCGCCTGCGATAAAAAGCATCAGCTTATGGTTTCATCCCTCGCTCCCGGTACTCTAGCGCAAGAACCGCACCGATGTCCAGTGAAAAATACCTCTTCGCTACGTGAGCAATTCCTTGAGCGCGACCAGCGACCGTTCCTCGATCTCGCGGTGCAGGCTGTTGCCGTGCGCATCCATGGTGACGATCACCGGGAAGTCCGCCACCTCGAGCAGCCACATCGCTTCGGCAGCGCCGAACTCCTCTATTTTCCACCCGGTCACGACCCGCTGGATCCTGTCGGCGAGATACGCTGCCGTGCCGCTCACCGCGTGGAGATAAACGCAGCCGTGCTGCTTGAGCGCTTCCCGCGTGCCCTCTCCCATGCCTCCTTTGCCGATGATGCCCCTGATGCCGTAGCGCTTGATGACCTCCGGCTCGTACAGCTCGACTCTCATGCTCGTCGTCGGGCCGGCAGCGATGAGCCGGTAGGTATCGTCGGTCCTGGTGATGATCGGTCCGCAGTGGTAAATGACGCCCCCTTCGAGGCTGAACGGCATCTCGCCGCTCGCCGGGCGCTCCTGGACAAGAAACTTGTGCGCCTTGTCCCGGCCGGTGACGACAGGGCCGCTCAAGAGCAGCATATCGCCTACCGCGAGCTTCAGGACATCTTCAGGTGAAAGCGGTGTCGTTATCCTTCGGGCATCCATTCAGGTGCGCCTCCTCGTAAAAGACAAGTAAGAAGTAAGAACTGAGAAGTGGGAACTGAGAAGCAGGAAGTGAAGACAGGAGTCAGAATAAAGGATATCCCCTAAGCTCCCCCTTCTTCTTACTTCTTACTTCTTACTTCTTACTTCTTACTTGTCTTTTACCATATCAGCCGTCCCCTCCGGTTCGCCCAGCAGGCGAACGAGACATCGACGAAGTAGGATGCCGGGTGGCGGTGGGCGGCTCCCATCTTGACGCCGATCGCCGTGGTCTTTCCCCCGAACCCGAGGGGACCGATCCCGAGCCGGTTCAGGTCATCCAGCATGCGGGCCTCGAAGTCAGCGATTACCGCGTCGGCAGAGGTGTCGCCGAGCCTCCGCATCAGCTGCCGCTTCGAAAGCGCTGCGACCTGATCCTTGGCCCCTCCTATGGCAATACCGATTGTATAAGGAGAGCATCCCCTCCCCTGGGCCTTGAAGACAGCGTCGAGAACGCACTTCCTGACCCCCTCGAGGTCGCGCTCGGCCCGCACCTCGCTGCCGCCGATGGTGAGCACGGCGGGGAGCTTATAGACCTGTCCCAGGTTCTCGCTTCCCCCGCCCTTCAGCATGAGATCGACGGTCAGCATCTGTTCGTCGGTCTCGTCGATATAGATAAGCGGGAACGACGAACCGACATTATCGCCGGTGTTCTTTTCCGTTACGCTATCGACGGCATTGGCGCGGAGGGGGATCTTTTTGGTCGCAATACGGGTCGCGTCGATAATCACGTCCCGTATAACCCGGTGGCTCAGCCCGAGGGGAACCTTGACGAAGAAGACCGGGAACCCCGTATCCTGGCATATCGGGCGCGACTCGGTCCTCGCAATCGAGATATTGTTGAGGATAACCTCGAGCGACTCCCGCACACGGGGGTCTTCCTCGCGGAGAGAGGTCGCTCTCAGCGCCTCTTCGACATCGGTAGGGATCGACGTTGCTGCCTTCCGGTACAGCTCGACTATGCCGTCACGAAGTTTTAACAAGCTCTGCTCCGGATACTCTTTCCCTTCTCTTATATTAGGTGAAGTATATCAGAAAGACCCGGCTTTGGGAAGGATACCGAAGGGTTGCCGGCGCCGCGGCGCTCTCTCCGGAGTCGTCCCGCTATTGTCGCCGGCGGTTATGGTGGGGTCCGTTCCAGAGCGGTTTGCAGTATGAGTCCCTCAGGACTGCGGTCCGGCCGGTATCGAGATAGGTAATGCTTCTGCCTATGATATAGAGACTCCCGTCCCTGTCGAAGTATTTCGAGCCGCTCACTTCAAGGGCCATGCCCGGCTCGAACGTCAGGCCCTCCCGGGAGAGATACCAGGGAGGCGCCGTGATGACCTTATAGGGCCTGCCTCTCCCCTTCATCCGGACGACCACCGGCCCCCGCCGCTCCCGCTCTATGCCGACGACCCTTCCCCTGACAGTAATTTCGGTATTCTCGTCATACCCCTCCTTGATACCGGATTCAGCGCGGGCAGCGGAGAGGAAGAAGAGGAGCGGAAGAGCGGTGATCCATAAATACAGGAGCCTATGCTTGGTCATATGCCTATAGTATCCTTTGTGGATGAGGAGGGTCAAAGGCGAAAGCGGCGGCTCCTGCCCCTGACCCTCGTTCTGTCCGAATGCGGCGATTACAGGGCAGTTCTCCCCATGCCCATCATCCGGCCTCTGCCTGCTGCACCCATACCCATCTTTCCCATGCCGGCGCCACAGGCGCCGAGGCCGATGATGCCTGCCTGCTCCGCCTGCTCCCTGACCCGGGTCTTCAGATCGATCATGGCCTTCTGCTTGTCCCCGATGGCCTTCCAGTCGGGGTTCGACTGTGCCCTGAGCTCTCTCATTTCGGTTCTGAGCGTGAACATCTGCTCGCGAAGGGGAGCGATCTCCTTCTGGAACTGCTCCACCTTCTGTGCCTGTTCGGGGGTAAGAGCGGCATTCGCCGTCACGCATGCCCCCGGTCCCATGCCGTGGCCCATACCGCAGCCCATTCCCGGCCCCATACCGGCGCCGGGACCGATTGCGAGCGCAACCGATACCATCACCATGATGAGCGCCAGGGCAATACCAATACCTGCGACTTTCTTCATAACGAAACCTCCTTTTTGCTTTAGCTCACTACCCTGAAGCAAGCGCCATGCCACGAGGAGAAAGGACTGCTTTCCCTCGATTTAGCGAGCCGCGCAGCAGGAGCCCCGTGCAATTCATGCGCACGGAGGTGCAATCTTTGCAGGAGCAGAACCTAAAGGCCGTACTCTTTTATCTTGTAGTGGAGATTCCTTACGGATATCCCGAGGAGAGCGGCGGCCTCTTTCCTGTTTCCCCCTGTCTTTTCGAGCGCCCTCTCGATAGCGTGTTTCTTGACCGTTTCGAGGTCGCCGTCTTCCGGATGATGCCCCCCGCCGAGCCTCCGCCGTGCATGCTCCAGCTCGGGAGCGCGGCCGGTGATGACGCTCTTCTCGATCACGTTTTCGAGCTCCCGGATATTGCCGGGCCACGGGTACTCCGTGAACTGCGTCATCGTCTCCTCGGAGATCCGCGCGTCCTCTCTCCCGAGCCGGGCTGCGATCACGCCCGCCAGGTATGCTGCGAGCGCGGGGATATGCGCTCTCCGCTGGCGGAGCGGCGGGATCCGTACCGGGAAGACATTGAGCCGGTAATAGAGGTCCTCCCTGAATTTATGCTCTCTCACCAGGCTGTCCAGCTCCCTGTTCGTCGCCGCAATGACCCGCGCATCCGTCCGTATGGTGGAGAGAGAGCCGAGCCGCTCGAAGGTCTTCTCCTGCAGCACCTTCAGCAGTTTTGCCTGGAGCACAAGACTCATCTCGGAGATCTCGTCGAGAAAGAGGGTGCCCTGGTGGGCGCGCTCGAACTTGCCCTGCTTGCTCGCCACCGCGCCGGTAAACGCTCCCTTCTCGTAGCCGAAGAGCTCGGACTCGAGAAGGTTCTCGGGTATGGCCGCGCAATTGATATCGACAAAGGCGCCTGTCCTGCCGCTCATGTAATGGATCACTTTCGCGATGAGGCTCTTTCCGGTGCCCGTCTCTCCATAGAGCATGATCGTCGCGTCCGTGGGGGCCGCATCGCGGATATCGTCGTACACCCGTTCGATGCCCGCGAAAATGATATCGAGGGGCGGCAGCTCCCGGCCTCCCTCCGGAAGGGGAACCTTTGAGCCGGCACGGGTGCGCGCGAAGACCTTTGCCGCGGCCTCCCGCAGCTGTCCGGGGTCTCTGAGGGGTTTGGTTATATAATCGACCGCCCCCTGCTTCATGGCCGTTACCGCCGTATCCACTGTCGCAAAGGCGGTGATCATGACAAACTCTGCGGCGCTCTTCCTCCGCACCTCCTCCATGAACCGCAGCCCGTCCATTTTGGGCATTTTCAAATCCGTGATGACGAGATGGGGAGAGAAGGCGTCGATGTCCTTCAAGGCTGCCTCGGCATCGGACATGCCCTTTACCGTATAGCCTTCATCCTGCAGGATCCTGGTAAGGAGCAGTACGAATGACGTTTCGTCATCGACAACGAGTATTCTGAAGTCCGCTTTCTTCATATCGTTTCCTTGCGCCGCCCTTTATAGCAAAAAACGACGCACAGCCTTATTATATAAAATTCTTCGGCAGTGTTATGGTGAAGGTCGTCCCCGCGCCGGGCTCGCTCTCGATGGCGACCGTCCCTCCCATGGCCCCCACCAACTTATCGACGATAGCGAGCCCGAGCCCCGTGCCTCTCGTTTTTGTCGTATAGAAGGGGGAGAGCGCCTTGGCAGCGGTCTCGCTGTCCATACCGCACCCGCTGTCCCGGACTATGATGGCCAGGGTAGTGCCGCGGTCTTCGGCCTCGAGTGCAACGGCGCCGTTGCACTCCGCCGCTTCGAGCGCGTTATGGAGCAGGTTCAGCAGCACCTGCTTCAGCTTGTCCCTGTCCGCCCTGACGAGCAGTCCGGCGGGGATATTCTGGTGAAGAGCGCACGCAGCCGTTTCAGGCAGGGCTCTCCCGAGCGCCTGCATCGCCTCTTCCCCGAGCGCTCCCAGGTCGAGCTCCTGCGGCCGCAGCTCTACCGGCCGCGCATAGAGGAGCAGGTCCTCGGTAAGACGCTCGAGCCGTTCGGCCTCTGCAACGATGATATCCAGAGAGGCGTCGTTGTCGCCGCGGTCCGGCGAGCCGGTCTTCTCCTGCTGCTCTCTCAGGTACTGGGCAAAGCCCTTGATGCTGCCGAGGGGGTTGCGGATCTCATGGGCAAGCACCGAGGCCATCTCCCCGATGACGGCGAGCCGTTCCTTCTCCGCCATTGCCATCTTCAGCTCTTCGGAGCGCCGCGCGGCCTGCATGAAAAAGATCCCGACGCCCCAGAGCATGACGATGATCGCGGCGATGCTCAGCAGATGGTACCGGGCCTGGCGCACCATCTCTTCGACGGGGAAGGTATGCAGTGCTACCCTGAGGAGGCTCGCCCCGGGTCCGCTGTGCAGAGGATAGTTCATCACGAACACCCGCTCGCCGGTCCCGAGGGTAAGATAGCGGTAGACAGGCTGGTCCGCAGCGGCAGCTTCCTGCAGTTCACGGTCCTCGACCCTCCTGCCGACGAGATTCTCGTTCGAGTGGAGCAGGATGGCGCCGTCCTCGCCATACAGGGCGATATAGGCGATCCCCTCCCACTTCCCGCCGGCAATAATGTCCCTGAAGATAGTGCGCTGCACGAAAGGGGCCGGCCCTCCTCCCTGCGTGACTGCGGGGGGCTCTCCCAGCAGGGCTTCGAGGCTTGCGGCTATTCCCAGGGCCTGGAACCGGAGCGCATCCTCGGCAGCGGCGAGCGAGCGGCGGTAGTGCACCGCTGTGCTCGCTACCGTTATCGCCGTTGCCGCAACGAGGATTATGATGAACGAGAGACGATGGCGTGAGAGCTGCGTGCGCGGCGCGAGGGCCATGGATCGCTCCCCCTCTCTTCTCATGCCGCGCCCTCGCCCTCGAGAATGAACTGAACCAGCGCAACGGCGACGATTGCCGCTGTCTCGGCGCGCAGTATCCTGCTCCCCAGCGTCACCGGCACGATGCCCTGCGCTTCCGCTCGATGGACTTCGTCGATAGAGAACCCGCCTTCGGGTCCTATGAAAAGATGGAGCGGCGAGGAGCCGTAAGGATGAAGGGATGGATCGCCGGAAGAGGAGCCCGGTGGGAGGGCTATGCGAGAGAGCGCCTCCCTCAGCGGCAGACCGGTCCGCTCCCAGAAAATCATGCCCCTGAGCGATTCGGCGCGCTGCAGCGAGAAGAAAGCCGCGAAGGTCATCGGCTCGCGGACGAGGGGAATCACCGCCCGGCCGGACTGTTCGGCAGCCTCTTCAGCGATCTTGCCCCACCGCTGCACCTTTCTCGTCTCCCTGACGAGGCTCCGCTCGGCGATGAGGGGGACGATCTCCTTGACTCCCAGCTCCGTAGCCTTCTGGATCACCATATCCATCTTTTCGCCCTTAAGCACTCCCTGGCAGAGGAAAAGAGGCACGGGGGGCTCAGCTGCCGCCTGCCGTTCGCCCAGGATAGCGATGCGCACTTCCCGCTTTGTCATGCCGGTGATCTCCGCGTCGTACGCTTTCCCCTTTCCGTCGATCACCTCTATGCGGTCTCCTTTCGAGCACCGGAGCACGGAGAGAAGATAGCGGGACGTATCGGGAGGCAGGCTGATATCGATACGTTGTGCGATGGCTTCCGGAGAGAGCGCGATTCTCATAGCGCGGGCACCGGGGCTACATCGAAAAGAGATCCTTGATCTTGTCTTTGAATCCCCTCGCGTCGTCGTGGGCCTCCTCGCTGATGCGCGCGAACTCTTCGAGGAGCTCTTTCTGGCGGGGCGTCAGCTTTTTGGGGACATCGATGTACACGCTGACGACCTGGTCCCCCCGGTGATGACTGCCGATGCGGGGCACCCCTTTATTCTTCAGATGGAACGATTTTCCCGAGGGAGTCCCCGGCGGAATCTTGAGCGTTGCGGGGCCGTTGAGGGTGGGCACCTCCACTTCGCCTCCGAAAACAGCCTTCGGATACGAGAGCGGCATCTGGCAATAGATGTTCATGCCGTCCCGCTTGAAGAGCGGATGCTCGTCGACGCTCAGTACCACATACAGGTCGCCGGGAGGGCCGCCGAAGCTGCCGAAATCCCCCTCGCCGGTCAACCGCAGCCGTGACCCGCTGTCGACGCCGGCAGGGATTTTGACCGACAGCTCGCGCTGCTCCTTGACCTTGCCGTTCCCTTCACAGGTGCGGCAGGGATTCGTAATGATCTTCCCGGTCCCCTGGCACTTTCCGCAGGTCTTCGAGACGCTGAAAAACCCCTGCTGGAACCGTATATGCCCCGTTCCTTTGCACTGTGAGCAGGTAGTGGGAGGGCTCCCCGGCTCCGCCCCGGTGCCGCTGCAGACGGAGCAGGCTTGCCAGCGGGGGACCTTGATCGTCTTCTCGGCGCCGAAGGCGACCTCCTCGAGCGTCACCGCGAGATTGTAGCGCAGGTCGGCGCCTTTGGTGGCGCGGGTCCTTTTGCCGCCGCCGAAGGCGCCGAAGAAGCCGTCGAAGATATCCTCGAAGAGGTCCTCGAACGGCGCGCCACCGCCGAACCCGCCGAAGCCGTATCCCGCGCCGGCGCCGAGGCCTTCAGCAGTGCCGTACCGGTCGTAGTTGCCGCGTTTTTCAGGGTCGCCGAGGCAGGTATAGGCCTCGTTGATCTCCTTGAACCGCTCTTCGGACTCCTTGTCTCCGGGGTTTCTGTCAGGATGGTATTTTAAAGCGAGCTGCCGGAACGCCTTCTTTATATCTTCCTGCGTGGCATCCCGGCCAACGCCGAGAACGCTGTAGTAATCTTTCATACGTTTACTAGTGTACCACAGGGAGCGCCGGGGCGTAAACGCGTCCGGCGCTCCCTGTTATCATCGAACAGCGGTACTGCAGCTTACTTGTTCTTTTCTACATCCTCGAATTCCGCCTCCACCACTTCCTCCTCCGGAGACTTCGCCTGCGCCCCGGCGCCTGCGCCGGCGGCCTCGCCCGCCGCTCCCTGCTGGGCCTGCTGCTGCCGATAGATGTGCTCGGCGATCTTGTGCGACGCCTTGGTGAGCTCGTCGACCGCAGCCTGCAGTTCCGCGGCATCGGTGCTGGTATCCTTCAGCCGCTTGCACTTCTCGAGGGCGGCCTCGATCTCCTTCCTCTCGGTCTCGGAGAGCTTGTCGCCGTAGTCCTTCAGCGACTTTTCGACTGAATAGACGAGGGTGTCGGCGCTGTTCTTCGCCTCGGCGAGGGCTTTCTTCTTCCTGTCCTCTTCGGCGTGCGCCTCTGCATCGCGCATCATCTTCTTGACCTCTTCCTCGCTCAGGCCGCTCGAAGCGGTGATCCTGATCGACTGCTCCTTGCCGGTGCCAAGGTCCTTGGCCGAGACATGGAGAATGCCGTTGGCGTCGATATCGAAGGTGACCTCGATCTGCGGCACGCCCCGCGGCGCCGGGGGGATACCCACGAGCTCGAAGACGCCGAGGAGCTTATTGTCCGCGGCCATCTCGCGCTCTCCCTGGTGCACCTTGATCGTAACCGCCGGCTGGCTGTCGGTGGCGGTCGAGAAGACCTGCGACTTCTTCACCGGGATGGTGGTGTTCCGTTCGATGAGCTTGGTGAAGACGCCGCCAAGTGTCTCGATGCCGAGCGAGAGGGGCGTCACATCGAGGAGCAGCACCTCCTTCACCTCTCCCTTGAGCACCGCCGCCTGAATGGCGGCGCCGACCGCGACCACCTCGTCCGGGTTGACCCCTTTATGGGGCTCCTTGCCGAAAAAGCCCTGCACCGCCTGCTGGACCTTCGGCATTCTCGTCTGGCCGCCGACGAGGATCACCTCGTCGATATCCTTCTGGGAAAACCCCGCATCGGCGAGCGCCTTCTTGCAGGGCTCGAGCGTCTTCTGGACCAGGTCATCGGTGAGCTGCTCCAGCTTGGCCCTCGAGAGCTTCATCAGGAGATGCTTCGGCCCGGTCGCATCGGCAGTGATGAAGGGGAGGTTGATCTCGGTCTCGGCAGCGGTCGAAAGCTCGATCTTCGCGCGCTCGGCTGCTTCTTTGAGGCGCTGGAGCGCCATCTTGTCCTGCTTGAGGTCGATCCCCTGCTCCTTCCGGAACTCATCGACGAGCCAGTCGATGATCCTGAGGTCGAAGTCGTCGCCGCCCAGATACGTGTCGCCGTTGGTGGAGCGCACCTCGATGACGCCTTCGCCGATCTCGAGCACCGACACGTCGAAGGTGCCGCCGCCCAGGTCATAAACGATGACCTCTTCCTCTTTCTTCTTCTCGAGGCCGTAGGCGAGGGCCGCAGCCGTGGGCTCGTTGATGATCCTGAGGACGTTCAAGCCCGCGATCTGTCCCGCGTCTTTCGTCGCCTGGCGCTGGCTGTCGTCGAAGTAGGCGGGCACGGTGATGACCGCCTCGGTGACGGTCTCGCCGAGATAATCCTCTGCCGCCTGCTTCAGCTTCTGGAGGATCATTGCCGAGATCTCGGGCGGGGAGTACCGCTTGCCGCGGATCTCGACATGCGCATCGCCGTTCGACGCCTCCGCGATCTTGTAGGGGAGCCGCTTGCGGGCATGCTCGACTTCGGGAGAAGAGTACTTTCTCCCCATGAGCCTCTTTATCGAAAAAACCGTGTTTTCGGGATTGGTGACCGCCTGCCGCTTGGCGATCTGGCCGGCGAGGCGCTCTCCTTTTTCGGTAAACGCGACCACGGAAGGAGTGATGCGCGACCCCTCCTGGTTCGGTATCACCACCGGCTCGCCGCCCATAACTACCGCCACTACCGAGTTCGTTGTTCCGAGATCTATGCCGATTGCCTTACCCATCTTCTCCTCCTTGGTCACTAATGAGATATATAAAATTCCTTGCGCGTGGTTACGGTTTCTTCGAGACGACGACGAGCGAGGGCCGCAGCACCTTGTCCTTGTAGAGGTACCCCTTCCTGAACTCCTCGACGACCGTATTGGGCTCCTTATCCGCCCGCTCGACCTGTGTCATGGCGTGATGGTAGGCGGGATCAAAGGGCTTGTCGAGCGCCTCGATCGGCACGATGCCGAACTTCTCCAGCGTCCGGTGCATCTCCCTGAGCGTATTCTCTACGCCCTGTACCAGGGCCTGCAGCGATCCGCCGTCGCCCTCTGCCGCGTGTTTCAACGCCATCTGCAGGTTATCGACAACCGGCAGGAGCTCATAGGCCAGCGATTCATTGGCATATTTGTTGAGCTCCTCCCTGTCTTTCTGCGCCTTCTTCCGGTAGTTGTCGAACTCCGCATAGAGGCGCACATATTTATCCTTCATCTCTTCCAGCTCGTTCTGTATGGTCTCTACCGCTTCGGGCATCTTGTCTTCGACCTCCGCAGCGGCGCCGAGCTCGCCGGCCTTGCCGGCTGCGCCCCCGGAAGCTGCTGTCGTCCGTTCTTGCTCATTCATAGGCTTTCACCCCCTGTAGCGCTATCGCTCAAAGGTCTTGCTGACGCACCGCGCCATCGCATCGACCATCAGTATCGCTTTCGCATAATCCATGCGCGTCGGCCCGACAAGCGCGATAACGCCCATCGGCCGGTCGCCCTCCCTGTAGGGGGAGATCACGAGGCTGAGATGCCTCAGGTCCTCGATAGGGTTTTCATCGCCGATGACCACCCTGACCCCCTCCGCCTCCATGAGCTCGTCGAGGAGCTTCAGGATCATATGCTTGTCCTTTATCGCCCGGGACAGCTCTTTGATGCGCGCCATGTTGGAGAAGTCGGGCAGGTTCATCACGTCGTAGAGGTCCGAGACGAAGATATCGTCCCCTCCGAAAGAGAGCGCCTGCTCGTAGATCTCGATCGCCTTTGCAACCAGCTTGTCCCATACCGCCTTCTCGTGCTTGATCCGCCCGATCAGCATGCCCTTGATCTCGTCGAGCAGGTAGCCCGAGTACTCTTCATTGAGATAATCGGCTATCCTGTTCAGGTCGTCCTGGGTAAGCTGAGGATCTACCTCGAGCACCTTGTTCTTGACGACCCCCTCGTCGGTCAGGAGCAGGGCGACCACCTTTGCCCCCCTATACCGGATGAGATCGATCTTCTTGAACGTGCTCTTCTCGGGCTTGGGCGGAACGGCGATGCCCACATAGTTGGACATCAGCGAGAGGGTCGCGGTTACCTCCGAGAACATCTCGTTGATATCGCTCTTTACCGAATCGAGCTTGGTGGTAAAATGCTTCATGAACTCACCGGGAAAGTCGTTGTAGTTACTCTTCTTTTCCGCATTCAAGAGAGAGTCTACAAAGAACCGGTACGCTTTATCCGTCGGGATCCGTCCTGCCGAGGTGTGGGGCTGGCTCAGCAGCCCGAGGTCCTCCAGGTCGGCCATAATGTTCCTGATAGTCGCCGAAGAGCACCCCATCGAAAACCGCTTCGTTATGAAACGCGAACCGACCGGCTCGGGCGCCTCGATATAGCTCTGCACTACGGCGTAGAGCACCTGTTTGCTTCTTTTATCAAGCATATCAAATAACATCGACAGTTGCACCTCACTTTAGCACTCGCTGTGACCGAGTGCTAATAATTTAACAGTAGGAGGCCGTACCTGTCAAGGTACGGCCTGTTTTTCAAGGTGGTATCGATGTCAGGGGATATTCAGGATTTCCGGCTGCCGCGGTCCGCCGGGACTACCACTGCAGCTTCCGCTGCATCAGCCTCTCGTACATCTTGGGCGGCATGAACGCCTGCTGGTGAATCTCATCGCTGTAATAGCGGGTATCGATAGTATAGGGCTGGCGCATCGTCCTGAGGTCGTGCTTTTTCGAAGCAGCGGAGAAGGTCCACCAGTTGCCTGCATAGGTTGCGATCGGCGCGGTATAGAGATCCACGAGGGGGAAGATGAGCTTCATCGCCTCCTGCACCTCGATGACGATATCCTTGTGGAAATGGAGCGATTCGGAGAGGGTCACGAACATGCCCTCGTCCGTGAGGGAATCCTTTACCGACTTGAAGAACTCGACGGTGAAGAGGCTCTTCGCAAAGCCGATGATGTCGGTCGAGTCGACGATCACGACATCGATATCGCCGTCCCTCCCCTTCACGAACTCCGCTCCGTCCATGCACTTTATCTCGACGCGGGGGTCATCGACGCCGCCCGCTACCGTGGGGAAGAACTTCTTCGATACGTTGATGACCTCCTCGTCGATCTCGATGAAGTATACCTTCTCGACCGCCTTGTGCTTCAGCACCTCCCTGACCGTCCCGCCGTCGCCGCCGCCGATAACGATCACCCGCCGCGGATCGGGGTGGGCATGCATCACCATATGCACCAGCATCTCGTGGTAGAAGAGCTCGTCGCGCTCGGTGATCTGCACCACGCCGTCGAGGATGAGCATCTTGCCGAAGTGAGGGTTCTCGATCACCATGATCTCCTGGAATGCGCTCTTGCTCTTATGAAGAATGGTTCCTACTTCGTAGACATACTGTATCGGGGCATAGGGGTCCTTCTCGAAAAACTTGATCATGGCGCTCCTCCTTATATGCGTTATGGTGTTATAGCGCACAGCGTTTATCGCGCCACAACACGAAAAGTATAATAGTCTCTCTCGACGCTACAGCGCATTGCGCTATAACGCCCAACGCTAAATAACGATCGTCTTGGGAATGGAAAACCCGTTGAACTCGGAGGCATAGGATATGGTATACGCCCCGCTCGAGAGGATCAGGATACGGTTGCCGATGTCGGGTTCCGGCAGCTCCACCTCCCTGTCGATCACATCGAAGCTGTCGCAGCTCGGGCCGGCGACGGTCCAGGTCTTGGCGTCGCTCCTGCTGCCCACTACATACGTGTATTTGATGCCGCCGATGCTCTCCATGAGCCCGTTGAAGACGCCCACGTCGATATACAGCCAGTTCTCGTCGCCGCGCTGCGCCTTTCCCACGACGGTCGAGACGAAGATGCCGGCATCGCCGACCACGGCCCTCCCGGGCTCTATGAAGATCTCGACATCCTGCGGGAACTTCTGGAATAGGGCCTTGTTCACCTTCTTTTCTATCGTTTCGATATCGACCACGTTCTTCGTGTAGCGGATCGGGTAGCCGCCGCCGATGTTCAGTATCTTCAGCCGTATGCCGTTCTGCTCGGCCGTCTCCCACAACTCCCGCGCCTTTTCGATCGCCGTATTCCAGTTGTATACGTTATTGCACTGCGATCCGACATGAAACGTGATCCCCACCGGCTCGAGCCCTTTCTCCCGGGCATAGAGCAGCAGCTCCGCTGCCTCGTCCATCTCGACGCCGAACTTCTTGCTCAGCGGCCATTCGCTCCCCTCGTTCGGCACCGAGAGCCTGACATACACCTTGGAGCCCGGCGCATAGCGGGCGAGCTTATCCACCTCGACCCTCGAATCATAGGCATAGTACGCCACGCCGTAGTCGACCGCCTGTTCCAGGAACTTGAAGGTCTTCATGGGATTGCTCGTGATGATACGGCCGGGCTCGACCCCGATCGAGACGAGCATCTGGAGCTCGCCCTCGGAGGCGATCTCGAACCCGGTGCCGAGGGAGTTCATCAGCTTGAGCACCTCGATGTCGGGGTTGGCCTTCACCGCATAGAATACCTTTGCATTCTTTATGCTCTTCCCTATCTTGGCGACCTTCTCGGCGACCACTTCCCTGTCCATGAGCAGATAGGGCGGCGGCTCGTCGCTCAGGGCGATATAGTTGAGGACCTTGTTCCATGTCTTCCTGCTGATAAAATCCGACGGCAAATCCATGCTCTGCTCCACCATCCTGACATCCCGGGCACAGAGGCGCGTACCCGTTAAGCTCTCATCCTAAAAAGGAGAGAAATATTATAGTAAATATCGCCGCAATATACAAATTTCCGGGGAGGGGTAGTGAGCGGACGGCATGCCGCACTAAAGGCAGAGCGGTTTTAAAGCCGTTACCATGCAACACCGCTGAACATGCCCTGGAGCGATAGTAACCCGGGAGGTTGTTTGAGCGTGAGTGGACTCAAGGTGACCACAGGGGGAGATGAAACAACCAATGATCCTATCGCCGTAAGGGCA